>JAFMQQ010000303.1 GCA_017354595.1 Micromonosporaceae bacterium | reverse complement strand
CGGCCGCGCTGCAGGTCGATCGCGCCCAGGTCCGTCACGCCGTTGAAGCAGGCCGGCATCGTCGGTCCGTCCAGGCAGTTCGGGTTGCCGGAGACGGGTACCTGGAACAGGATGCTGCGCAACTGGTTGTCGATCATCTCGTCGTTGTTGTAGTCCGACTCGTTGGTGATGCCGGTCATGATCGGGCCGAGCTGGATCTGGCTGACCAGGTTCGGATTGAAGAACAGCACGTTGTCGGGGACCGCCAGGTGGACATTGGCGCCGTTGACGGTGACCTCGACGCCCTCTGCCGACAGCGCGTTCAGCGTCGCCGTGGAGTACCGGCTGACGTTGGTGTCGGTCTCCACCTCGCCGTGGATGAAGCTGTGCGCCCGGTACCCGACGGTGGCGAACTCGTGCGATGTGGCCGGATCCAGGAACTCGTCGTACCCCTGGTAGGCAGGCAGCGATACGCCCATCGCGGGCAGGAACTCGGTATAGGTGATGTACTGGATCTCCGCGATGACCACCGCGCGGGCCAGCTGGTACTTGTCCTCGGCCGACAGGCTGCTCGGCAGTGCGGCCACGATCCGGTTGTGTTCGCGGGCGAACAGCGTCTGTACCGCGGTCAGTGCCGCCTGCTCGTTGGCGCGCACGTCACCGGCGACCACCGCGCCGGCCGGGTTGCCGAGCAGGTGCCCGTCGACCTGCATGGTGGGTGCCGTGGCGGGGTTGCCCCGCGCGCCGGCGGTGGGTAGGTAGCCGCCGGGCAGCATCAGCGTGGCGGCGTTGTTGTCCGGGTTGCCATCCAGCGAGCCGTCCCGCAGCCAGTCCAGCCGGCTGTCGGTACTGCCGTAGATCGCCTCCGCGTCGATGAAAGCCGTCTCGGTGTTGATGTGCTGCCGCGTATTGGTGACGCCGGTGCCGGGCGCCGCAGCCGACCGGGTGAACGGGATGACGCCGAGGGTGTCGGTGAACGACTCCAGCGGGTCGGATGCGTTGAAGGGCAGGTTGGCGACCGTACCGTTGTCGTTGCGCAGCCCGATGTTGTGGTCGAGGAACTGTCCCCAGACGTTGCCCCACTGGGTGACACCGCGCTCGGAGAAGACGTTGGCGTTGGTGTCGTTGAAGATCCGGTTGGATACGTACCGCGGGTCGGGTCCGGATACCGGTTGGCTGCGCCCGTCGGCGTAATGGGCGGGTCCGATCCGCAGGTACCGGTCACCGGCCGCGCCCGCCTGGGGGTCGTCCGGGTTGTTGAAGAGGCCGTTGAGGCTCTCGACCTCCCAGATGCCGAGGATCGGCGCGTCGGAGACGCCGCCGTCATCGGCGCGGGCCGCGGTGGTGACGGCGAGTGCGGCGACGACGGCGAGTGCGGCGGCGGCGGCAAGGAGGGATCTCCTCCGTTTGCCGCGCAGGATTGCACCACGCATGGGATAGACCATTCCTCTCGGGAAACCGCCCTGGGATCGGGGGTGGCGGTCGGGGTATGGCAACATCCTCGGCGCTGACGATGATCATCATCAATAGTGAGGTATGTAAAAAGTTAGTGATTCTTCAGTATCGAAGCCTGCCACCACTGTGGACAAAGTGGATCGAAGGCTCGCGAAAGGGCGCGAGTCAGCCGCGTATCAGGCCGAGCCACTCGGCGAGCGCATCGATCTCCGCATCGACCGCCTCAGTGGCCTCGGGGCTGAACGGCAGGTCCTCGTGTACCGCATGCACCCGCAGTACGCCCGCCTTCCGGTCGGCCTTCGCGTCCAGTTTCCCGATCAGCCGGTCGCCGTGCAGGATCGGTAGCGCGAAGTAGCCCCAGCGCCGCTTCGCGGCCGGCTTGTACATCTCCAGCACGTACTCGAAGCCGAACAGCTCCTGCGCCCGGGTGCGGTCGAAGACCAGGCGGTCGAACGGGGACAGCAGCGCGGTACGCCCGGCGAACTCGTCGCGCACTCCTGGCTGGGCGTGGCCCTCCAGGGCACGCAGTGCGTCCCGGTCGACCCGCCAGGTACCCGGCACACCCTCCACAGTGGCCTCGACGGCGATCTCGCCGACCGGGGACGGTTCCAGCAGCGTCGGCTCCGGGCGGGCACGGGCGATGCCGAGCGCGGCGAGCCGGCGGGCGGCAAGCTCCCCGGCGGCCTGCTCCGCCGGTGGCACCACCAGATCCGCCGGGTACACCCGCTCGGCGAGGTCCCACAGCCGGTGCCGGCCGTCGCGCCCCGAAACCGCCACCTCGCCGTACATCCAGAGGAACTCGAGCAACTGGGTGACGTTGCGGTCGTTGGTCCAGCCCGACGACTCCCACGGCACCTGCGCGCTGTCCGGGATCGCGGTCGCCGGCAGCGGACCCTCGCCCTCCAGCCGGGCCAGCACATCGCGCCGGAACCGGTCGTTGGCGTCCATCCACGCCCGGGCGCGCTCCGCCCGCGGCCAGGCCTGGACGGTCGCCAGGTACAGCCCGATGTCGGCCATCGGCCGGACGAACCCGCCGTACTCCACCAGGGACCGCTCCCGCTCGATCGCCGCCACCAGGTCGGAGGGGGAGTAGTCGGCACCCAGCCGGCTCCAGGCGACCAGATCTGCGCTCGGCGCGATCGCGGCGGTCGGATCGACCTGCAGCTGGGTCAGGTGGTCGACGACGGCCACCAGCGAGTCCGGCCGGTCGGCGTCCAGCAGCTGCGCCCGTACCGCGATCCGGCGCGCCTGCTCCCGGGACAACTCCAGCACGGCCGGGTACCCCTACCGTTCGGCCGCGATCGTGGTATCCGCGCCGTGTCCGGTGTGCACCACCGTCTCGCCGGGCAGCGTGAACAGCCGTTCCCGGATCGACGCCTCGATCGTGGCCCGGTCGCTGAAGCTGCGCCCGGTTGCGCCCGGCCCGCCGGCGAACAGCGTGTCCCCGGTGAAGACGCAGCCCAGTTCGGCCGCGAGCAGGCAGACCGCGCCCGGCGAGTGGCCGGGGGTGTGCAGCACGGTCAGCGTGGTACCGCCCGCCTCGACCGGCAGGCCGTCGGTCAGATCCAGGTCCCAGTGCCTGCCGCCCGCACCGTGCGTGAGTTCCCACAGTGGACGGTCGTCCGGGTGCAGCATGATGGGCGCGCCGGTGCGCTCGTGCAGCGCCGGGGCGACCCGTACGTGGTCGTCGTGCGCGTGGGTGCAGACGATCGCGGTGACCCGGCGGCCGGCCACCACAGCCAGGATCGCGTCCACATCGTGCGGCGCGTCGATCACGACACACTCGCCGTCGTCGCCGACGACCCAGATGTTGTTCTCCACGTCGAAGGTCTCGCCGTCCAGGCTGAACGTGCCACTGACCACGCCGTGGTCAACGCGTGCCATCAGAGTACGACCACCGAGCGCAGCACCTGGCCCGGGTCTTCGCCGGCGGTGCGGGTGGAGCCGGCATCAGCATTGCGCATCTTCTCGAACGCCGCCTCCACGTCGCCGATCCCGATCTGTTCGCTGACAAAAGCGTCCAGGTCCAGCCTGCCCCGCCGGTACAGGTCAACCAGCATCGGGAAGTCGCGGCTGGGCAGGCAGTCGCCGTACCAGCTTGACTTGAGCGCACCACCGCGGCCGAAGACATCCAGCAGCGGCAGCTCCGGTACCTTCATCTCCGGTGTCGGTACGCCCACCAGTACCAGTACCCCGGCCAGGTCGCGCGCGTAGAAGGCCTGCTTCCAGGTCTCCGGCCGTCCGACCGCCTCGATCACCACATCCGCGCCCTGTGCTCCGGGATAGGTCTGCGCCGCGATCTCCCGGATCCGCTCCACCGGGTCCACAGTGGACGAATCGATGGTGTGGGTGGCACCGAGCCGGGTCGCCGCGGCGAGCTTGCGCGCGTCGATGTCCACCGCGATGATCGGGCTCGCGCCGGCCAGAGCGGAACCCGCGATCGCGGCCACCCCGACCCCACCGCAGCCGATCACCGCGACCGACCTGCCGCGGGTGACCGCACCGGTGTTGATCGCCGCACCGAGCCCGGCCATCACGCCGCAGCCGAGCAGGCCGACCGCGGCCGGCCGGGCGGCCGGATCGACCTTGGTGCACTGGCCGGCGGCGACCAGAGTCTTCTCCGCGAAGGCGCCGATACCCAGCGCCGCGCTCAGTACGGTGCCGTCCTCCAGGGTCATCTTCTGGGCCGCGTTGTGGGTGTTGAAACAGTACTGCGGGTCGCCGCGCCGGCAGGCCCGGCACTGACCGCAGACGGCCCGCCAGTTGAGTACCACGAAGTCGCCCGGCGCCAGGCCACTGACTCCGGACCCGACCGCTTCTACCACGCCGGCCGCCTCATGCCCGAGCAGGAACGGGAACTCGTCGTTGATGCCGCCCTCGCGGTAGTGCAGGTCGGTGTGGCAGACCCCGCAGGTCTGTACCCGCACCAGGGCCTCACCCGGCCCGGGATCGGGGATGTTGATCGTGACCAACTCGACCGGCGCGCCCTTGGTACGCGCGATGACACCCTTCACCCGCGGCATGCTGCCCCCTTCGGTATGCGGACGGGTCGAGGTTACGGCACCGACCCGCCGCCGGGGGAGTCGTGGCTGAGATCCACGATGCAGAACCGGTTGCCGTCCGCGTCGACGAGCACCACCAAGTCCGGGTCGTCGGTACCTATCCCAATCGACCACGCGCCGAAGCGTCCCGGCGCCTGGTAGTCCCGAGCCTGCCGTATCGTCCAATATGGATAGTGTGGTGATTCTTGTCGGTGGGTGCCGCTAGGTTGGCGCCATGCCGGTATCCGAGTTGCACGAGGTATTGGTCCACTTCTTTCTAAGCAGGCCCGCGCTCGCCGCCGAGCTGCTCGCCGATCCGTTGGGCCTGGCGTT
>JAFMQQ010000302.1 GCA_017354595.1 Micromonosporaceae bacterium | reverse complement strand
CGAGGTGCAAGCAGCCGCAGTCGAACTAGCGGCCCGCTACCAAGCGGCAAACGACATGCTGCCGGGCATGGAGTTGCGCCGCACCGCCGGCGACTCGTTGTCCATCGCCATGGCACCCTTCGGCTGGGCCATCGTCCACACCTCCGTCGATTTCGACCAGCGCTGCACCCGCGGCAACGCCACGGCCGACCATGGCAGCGTAGATGTGCGGTGGCAGGAGCCAGACTCGGTCCCACACGACTGGTTCGTACCCGAACAACAGGCAGTCTCGGCCGTCGCCGGCTGGATCGCTGACGGCAGCCTCACCGACGAGCTGACCTGGTCGGACCAATGCCTGTAGGCGACGGCCGGGGCCGCTGTGGCACCGAACTGGTCGCGGGCCAGTCGTGGCACCGACCTGCAGCACGAGCGATCAGCACACACACCTCGTCCTGGGTAGCGCCAGTCACGAGGGCCGCGTCCCGTTCTCCAGGTATTCCGGGCGACCGGCAGTTCGGGCCTGGTGGGTGGCTCGTAGGCGTCGGGCCAGCCGCGGGATGGTGATGTTGTCGAGGTCGTCCAGGGCCACAAACCGGAACTCGGCGATCTCACCGTCGCAGAATTGGATCTGGCCAATCTGCGTCTGGGTGAGAATCCCGCCGTCGAAGACGAACAGGATCTTGTTTCCCTCGTCCGGGTGCGGTGCCCAGTCCACGCAGAGCAGTGCCCCGAGCTCAATGTCGAGGCCAAGCTCTTCGCGCACCTCACGCCGCGCGGCTTCGCGGGGAGTCTCTCCAAGTTCGAGGTAGCCGCCGGGGATATCCCAGTAGTTCTTGTAGGTGGGTCGCAACATCATCAGGCAGCCAGCGTGATCTACGAACATGACACCGGCTGCCGTGGCGGCGCGGGCGGACGTCTGCGAGTCAGGTTCGGTGGTCGACACGACCCTGACTCTACGTTCAAGCAGCGACTCGTACCCGTTGTGCGAGTGCCGCAAGTTGGGGATCCGGCTTGCCACGACCGCGCGTCATCCAGGAGTGGACCAGGCGACGGCTCAGCACGTGATTTCTGACCTGCTCGGGCGCGACCCGCTCCGCCTGCAGGACGGTGGTCACCGCTTCGTCGGTACGGTCGCACGCGGTCAGCGCCTGCGCGGTCTCCAGCATGTGCCGGACCCGGCGTTCCTTCGGGAGGCCGGCGGTGTCGACTCGCGGGCCAAGGTCCACGGCGACCTGGACATCGCCGAGTGCCACCGCCGTCGCCACCCGGTGGATCATGACGTTGGTGGGCCCGAAGGCCGTCCAGAGGTGATTGGCGTCGCGTCCGATCCGGCGTGCTGACTCGTCCGCTTTGGCGAGCAGGTCCCGTACCGTGCCGCGGTCCCCGTCGCGTGCTGCGGCCATTGCGCCGGCGAGAAGAAGGGTTCCGTAGACGGATAGGTAGGTCGGCGAGGCGCCGCCCAAGCCTCGCTCTAGAAGTCCGGCAGCGTCGATGGCTTGGTGCTTGGCCTCCCGGTGCCGCCCTGCTGCCAGCAGCGCATGGGTAACGGAGCGGGACAGCGAGCCGATGACAACCGTGTTGCCGCTGCGCCGCGCCGCATCGAGCCCGCGTTGGGCCGCGATCCGGGCGAGGTCAGCTTCACCGAGCTTGGTCAGCAGTACCGCTGCCGCCTGGTAGGTCAGGCCGCACAGCGACAGGACTTCTGCCTTCCCCTCGCCCTCTGAATGGGTCGCGGCCTCCTGTAGAGATCGCAGTAGCGGGGGCAGCCGCATGGTGACCAAGCCGTAGCGAGACGCCTGGTAGGCGTCCCAGACATCGCCTACGGCACCTCGCAGTACACCGATGGTGGAACCGTCAATCCGGCCGGCTGGAAGTAGGAGCACGGCACGCAACTCGGCGACGTGTTCCCCTACCACGGGGTCAGCTGGCGTGCAAACCTCGGAGGGGATGGCCGCGAGCGGTGCCGCCGCGCCAGAAACACCAGCCTGGAACAGCAATCGCCGGCTTAGGCGCAGCTTGTTAGCACTTCCGTCAACCATGACGAATACCGTAACCAGATCTGAAGCATCCTTGGCGGCGGCGTCTGGGTCGGTCAACGCAGACGATGCCTCCAACGTGCTGGCAAGGTGATGGCGGTGGATGTCGACCAACTCAGGATGCCGCCCGGCGAAATCGGTCGACAACGCGGAAGGCGAGGCGAGTTCGGCGGTCTGACTCGTAGTGCGCACCCCTGGCCTCCGGTTGATGTACAACCCGAGTTCAGCGTCCGTGCTGACATCCAGGACGACTCGGAGGGCTTCGCGGCGGTGTGCGCCGGGCCAGCGATGCTCGCCGCGTTCCAACTTCCCGATGTCGTCTCCGTCGAGGCTCTCCGCCCGCCGGTATGTGTCCCACAGGTACCGGTTGACAGCCTCGGCCAACTCCTGCCGCGACATAGAGCGACCAGACCCAGACGGGGACAGGAGTCGCTCCCGAGCGGCGCGCAGTAGCGGGTTGGGTGGCAGGTTCCCGCGGCGTCGTACCATGCCGCTTCCCTCCAAAGTGGAGTGTCAGACTGGGTTGGATCGTATCGTGCCGTGCTCCACCGTTGCCTTGGGCTCCGGTCCAAGGCTCTGCCGCCAAGGTTTGCACCAGCATACGGCGACGCCACGCTCCAAGATACGGCCGTCGATGGCCGCAGCGCAAAAGCCAGCCCGCGCGGCCGTCCCTGTCTAGCGTCGGACTCGGCTTTCTGCGGACACCGACGCGACCGCGGCGAGTGCGTCAGCGCGTCAATCACGGATGCCCCGTCGACGATGACGCACGGTTGCTTGCGAGGTCGACGCGGTACGGCGCCCGAGTGCGGCGGCGATGAGGCGCTGTCCGGTACGCTCGCCGATCTGGAGACGGCGGGCGAGTTCCGTGCCGAGGCCCGCGTGGCTGCCGCCGTCCGCGCCGGTCTCCGCGAGGAGGGCGAGTGCGGCGTCCAGTCGGGGGTCGTCGGCGTAGGGGTGTGGCTGGCGAGCGGCGGTGCTGGTGCCGGCGGGTCGGCCGGTGGAGTGGCGCAGCGGCCTGCCGTCGGCGTAGTCCCAGACGGTGGCGCGTTTCCAGTAGCGGCGGAGTCGGCCGCTGGGCAGGGTTTCGGCGTGGTCGGGGTGGTGCAGGAGTTGGTCGGGCAGGCTGCGGTGGTTGCGGTAGCCGAGCACCTTGGCCGCATGCGGGGCGGTGAGCAGATCATCGGGGTCTCCGCGCCGGTCGACGTGGGTGAGGGTGGCGGCGCGGCGGGCCAGATGCTCGGTGTGGAAGGTGTCGATGTCCTCCTTCCACCACCAGTCCCGCCCGTCGGGGTCGGTGTCGGCCTTGTCGGGGAAGCCGGTACGGGCTCGGCGCAGGTACCAGTGGTTGACGGTGCCGATGGTCATGCCGGTGCGTTCGGCGATGCCCGCGCGGTCGAGTTGGATGCGGCGCTGCCGCCGGCGGCTGCCCATGCGCAGGTGTCGTTCCTTCCTCGGTATGGCCGGCAGGTCGCGTGGTCGGTTTAGCATCGCCGGTACACCCGCCGGAGGCAAAGAGCACCCTGGCGCGCCGGCCACCGTCCACAGTGGCGCACGTGTTACGCCTGCCGCTCGACGGCGAGGGGTGCGCCGGGTGGGGAGGTGGGCATCGCCGGGAGGATGTCGGCGAGTCCTCCTCCGACGCGGTGGGTGAGCACGGCGGCGATGGCGACCAGAGCCGGGCCGATGGCGGCGGCCTGGGCGGGGTCATCCGGATGGACACGGCGCGGTGGCCGAGTACGCCGCGGATCTCGACCTGCTGGTCGCTGGGGGTGGTGACGGGTGTCTCCGGGTGGGGTGCGGCGTAGACGGTGGGCGGCATCGCGGAGTGCAGTGCGGCCGTCAGCTCGCCCCACCGCTGACGGACCTGGTCTCGCCAGTAGTCGGCACGGGCCTGCAGGTGGGCGCGCTCCCCCTCGTCGGCGGTGAGAGTCACGAACGCCTTGGCGGTACGCCCGTCGGCGTACGCCTGCATGATGTCATTGATCTTGTCGAGGAACTGCTCGGGTTCCATGGCGGTGCCCTTCGTGGGGATGTCATGGGTGAGGTGGCGGCAGTCGTTGCGGGACCGACGCCCCTACGTCAATCCGAACTACCGTCCTGTGGACGGACCTGGTTACCTGGTGCCGCCTGCCTCCGGCGGATCCCAGATGCCGAGGGGGTGGTCGGGGGTGATCCGGCCGCGGCCCGGGACCAGGGTGGAGAGCACGGTGCTGAAGGAGGCGTGCAGGTGTCCGCGGGTGGTGGCCAATCGCCGGCTGTGGCGGTACTTGGTGGGGAGGGTGTCGGTCGCTCGGCTGATCAGCCCGTACAGGTCCCGCTGCTGGACCAGCTCCGCGCAGCCGGAGCAAGCCGTCCACGTGGTGCCCCACCGGTTGACCAGGCCGCCGTCGGTCTCGGTGCGCAGGGTATGGGCGGCGCGGTGCCGGTCCCGGTAGTCGGCGGCGCCGACGGTGCGGGAGGTGATGATCGGCTGTTCGGTGTCCTGGTCCGCGCACCGGTAGACGAACGCTGCGTCGGTGCGGGCGCAGAAGTCGCAGGCCATCACCGGGTTCCGCACCTGGCTCAGTGGTACCGGCTCGGGTCGGTGGTCGGCCAGCTCGCCGCGCAGGTCCGCGGCGTGCAGCAGGGTCTGGATACCGGCTGGGGTGGTGTAGCGGTAGAGGGCGCGGCGGCAGGTACGGCAATACGGTGACGCGGCGCCGTCGCTCGGTGGTGGGAGGCTGGTCATGGCAGATCCCGTTGCGCGGCCATGTCGAGGTGCTCGCCGAGCATGGCGTGCAGTCGCTGCACGCGGGAAAGCGC
>JAFMQQ010000301.1 GCA_017354595.1 Micromonosporaceae bacterium | reverse complement strand
AAGTTCATGCCGTAGATCCCGGCGGCCGCCGTCCACACCGCGGCGATACCGGCCCAGGCGGCGATCTTGCGCATGTCGTTGTTCTGCTCCACGGTCACCTGGGCGAGCCGGGCCTGCAGGATCGAGTTGAGCAGTTCGTCGAAGTAGAGGACCTGCTCGACGGTACGGGTCAGGTGGTCGGCCACATCGCGGAAGTACCGCCGGATCTCCTTGGGTACCTCGGGCAGCCGGCCGGTGACGATCGCCTCCAGGGGTGACCTGAGCGGTATCACCGCCCGGCGGAACTCGACCAGCTCCCGCTTCATCTGGTAGATGCGCTGGATCCGCCCGCCCCGGCCGAGGCGGTCGAAGACGCTCTCCTCCAGCTGGTCCAGATCCAGCTCCACCGCGCCGGCACAGTCCACATAGGAGTCAACGATCCGGTCGTACACCGCGTGCGCCACCGACCAGGGCCCCTGGCTGAGCAGTTCCGGCTTGGCCTCCAGATCCGCGCGTACCGACGACAACTCCCCGCCCACGCCGTGCCGCACCGTGATGATGTAGTGCTCGCCGATGAACAGCATCACCGCGCCGGTCTCCACCACCTCCGAGTGCTCGGTCAGCTCGGTGTGCTCGACGTACCGGGTGGTGCGCAGCGTGGCGAAGACCATGTCGCCGTACCGTTCCACCTTCGGTCGCTGGTACGACTTGAGCGCGTCCTCCACCGGCAGCTCGTGCAGGCCGTACGCCTCGGCGATCTCGGCCAGTTCCTCGTGCCGCGGCTCGTGCAGGCCGAGCCAGACGAACCCGCGGGGGCTGTGCCGGGCCACCTCCAGCGCCTCGACGTAGCGGTACTCGCCGGGCTGTCGCTGCCCGTCGATGTAGACGCCGCAGCCGATGATGCCGGTACGCCCGGTCGGGCTGTGCTGGCTGACCAACCCGGTCTCCGGGTGGATACCGGTGAGGATCCGGCTGACCGCGCTGAAAGCCCGGGAGAGTCCTCGCTGCTCGTGCTGGTCTGCCATCCGCGGTCCCCCTTTCCGGGAAGACGGTACCCGGCGGTGGCACCGGGCGGACCGGCCGCAGGTGGGGGGTGGGGGAGCGGTCGGCCCACCCGGTGCCGTTGGGGGGCGGGGGGTTATGCCTTGGGGCGAATAGATACGCCGGGTGGATTTTGATCCATCCAAAGGGTTGTGCGGAACCACCTAAACATCACGGTTTGATGTAGGTCATTTGACGACTGGACGTCAACCAGTCTTCTGAACCGCCCGGACCGCCTCGGCCAGACGGCGTACACCCGGATCTATCTGCTCCGATGTCACCGCCGAGAACGCCAGCCGGAGTGCGTGCCGCCCCCCGTCGAGCAGAAAGTCGCTGCCCTTCACCACCGCCACCCCGCGCGCCGCCGCCTCCGGCTGCAGCGCATCGACGTCGACACTCTCCGGCAGCTCCACCCACAGGAAGTAGCCACCGTCCGGCTCGCTGAACCGTGCCTCCGGCAGGTGGGTCCGCAGCGCCTCGGCGAGCAACCGGGCCCGCTGCGCGAGCGCGGTGCGGACCGTCGCGATCGAGCGCGTGATGTCGCCGGAGGCGCAGAACTGGTACACCAGCGCCTGCGCCAGTTGCCCCGCGGAGATGTACACCGTGGTGGCCTTGCGGGCGATCCGGTCGATCAGGTCGGTCGGGCCGACCAGGTACCCGACGCGTACCCCCGGGCAGATGGTCTTGGTGAAGCTGGATGCGTGCACCACTCTGCCCGCAGCTCCCGAACCCGAGGCGTCCAGGGAAAGCATCGTCGGCAACGGCTCACCCCGGAACCGGACCTCGGCGTACGGGTCGTCCTCGAAGATGGTGAAGCCGTACTCGGCGGCGAGCGCGAGCACGGCCTGCCGCTTGGCCAGCGAGAGGGTGACGCCGGCCGGGTTCTGGTAGTTGGGGATGAGGTGCGCCAGGCGTGGCCGCAGTCCGGACTCGAGCAGCTTGCGCAGCTCCGCCACGTCCAGACCATCCGGCTCCAGCGTCACCTGGTGTACCTCGGCGCCCAGGCCGCGCAGGTTGAGCAGGGTCCGGTCGTAGGTCGGCTTCTCCACCACGACCTCGGCGCCCGGCTCGACCAGCTGCTCGAAGAGGAATGCATCCGCCTGCATCGAGCCGTTGGTCACCAGTACCTGGCCCGGCTGCACGCCATGCCGCTGCGCGATCCACTCGCGCAGCGGTGGATAGCCGTACGAGTTGCCGTAGCCGGTGGCGCCGGCCGGATCCGCCTCCAGCGCACGGGTCGCGGCCGCCTTCAACCCGGCCACGTCGACGATGTCCAGCGACGGAGCGCCGCGGGCGAAGGAGATGAGCGGTTGGCTGGTCATGCCACTCACCCTAAGACCCGGGCCGTCCCGATCCGGCAGGGACCAGTTGCCCGGGTACCAGGGCACACTTGTCCACATGCCTGAGCTGCCCGAGGTCGAGGCGCTCGCCGCCTACCTGCGCGAGCGCGCCGCCGGCCACACCATCCAGCGGATCGAGGTCACCGCGATCAGTGCCCTGAAGACCTACGACCCGCCGGTCACCGCCGCGTCCGGCCAGCCGCTGGTCGACGCCGGCCGGCACGGCAAGTTCCTCGATGTCCACATCGGGACGCAGCTGCACCTCGTGGTACACCTGGCCCGGGCCGGCTGGCTGCACTACCGGGACAGCTTCCCGTCCGCCGCCCCGCTCAAGCCCGGCAAGGGGCCGATCGCACTGCGGGTCCGGCTCGACGACGGCTCCGGTTTCGATCTGACCGAGGCGGGTACCCAGAAGAAGCTCGCCGCCTACCTGGTCCGCGACCCCGGACAGGTGCCGGGTGTGTCCAAACTGGGGCCCGACGCGCTCGCCGTGTCGCGGGAGGAGTTCGCGGCGCGCATGACCAGCCGGCGGGGCCAGGTCAAGGGCGTGCTGACCGAGCAGGAGGTGCTGGCCGGGGTGGGCAACGCGTACTCCGACGAGATCCTGCACGCGGCCCGGCTCTCCCCGTTCGCGATCACCGACCGGCTCCCGGACGAAGCGATGGACCGGCTGTACGCCGCCACCCGCGAGGTACTCGCCGGCGCGGTGGCCCGCTCGGTCGGCCAACGCGCCGCCACGCTGAAGGGGGAGAAGCGGTCTGGCCTGGCCGTCCACAACCGCACCGGCCTGCCGTGCCCGGTCTGCGGCGACACGATCCGGGAGGTGTCCTTCGCCGATTCGAGCCTGCAGTACTGCCCGACCTGCCAGACCGGCGGCAAGCCGCTGGCGGATCGCCGGCTCTCGCGATTGGTCCGGTGACCGGGCAACCCTTAGTCTTTCCGCGTGCATGACGCCATGGCCGGCACCGACCCATCCACGCTCGCAGACAGTGCGCTGATGGTGGAGCAGCCGCCGGGTGGGCCGGCGCGTCCGGCGCCCAACCCGAACCGGGTACGGGTCGCCTTCCTCGTCGCGGTACTCGGCTTCCTGGGCATCGCCGGCGGGTGGGCGGTGGCGATGCCGTTCAACGGCACCTACGACGAGGCATCCCACATCATCCGGGCGTACGGCGTCGCCTCCGGCCAGATCGTCGCCCGCGACGGTACCCAGCGGGTACCCCGGAGCCTGCTGCCCGGGCAGCGCAACTGCCAGTGGCACCTTCGCCTGGCCGCCAACTGCCAGACCCCGCCGGCCAACGACCGGCACCGGGTATCGGTGCCGACCGGCGCGGCGGGGTACAGCCCGCTGTACTACCTGCCGGTCGGGCTGCCCCTGCTGATCGCCCCGGACCACGGTGGGATCATCGCCGCCCGGCTGGTCTCGGCACTGCTCGCCGCGCTGTTGTTGGGCGCCGCGTTCGCGATCGCGGTGGCACTGCGCAACCGGCTGCTGATGGCGGCGATACCGGTTGTGGCCACCCCGATGGTGGCCAACCTGGCCGGCGCCATAAACCCGAACGGGACGGAGATCGCGGCCGGCGTACTGCTCTGGACCTGCCTGCTCGCCCTGCTGCGTACCGGCCGGGCCGGCGAGGCCGACGCGCTGTCCGAACCGGTACGGCACCGGCTGGTACAGCTCGCCACGATCGCCGGTGTGCTGCTGCTCTGGCTGCGGCACCTGGGCCCGGTGCTGGTCGCGATCAGCCTGCTCGCCGCCTGGGCGATCGCCCGCCCCGGCCGGGTGCGGGAGCTGCTGCGCCGCCGCGACGTACGGATCGCCGGGGTGGTGCTCGCGGTGGCACTGGCCATCGCGGCGGTGTGGATCCTCGTCTTCGGACGGCAGAGCATCGCGGCCAACGCGGCGACCGCCCACCCCGACTGGGGGCTGACCCAGATCCTGGTACTGGTCCTCGTCTCCCGGCTGGTCTTCTACGCGCAGCAGGTCGTCGGGCAGTTCAGCTACGGCGAGACCACGCTGCCGGCCTGGCTGTACATCGGCTGGTACGTGCTGGTCGCCGCGATGGCGTTGCCGGCGGTGCTGCTCTCCGGCCGGCGGTACCGGCGCGGGATGGCCGGCCTGCTGGTCGCCTGCGTCGGCTTCCTGGTCGTCCTGGAGCTCGCCTTCGTGCACAGTTCCGGCTGGTTCGCGCACGCCCGGTACGTCATGCCGGCCGGGGTGGGTCTGGTGCTCGGCGCGGCCTTCGTACGCCGGTGGGCGGGTGCCCTCGGTTCCGATGGCGTGGTCCGGCTGGCCCGGCTGGCGATCGTCGTCACCGCGGCGTTCCAGCTGTACGCACTCGCGGCGGTGATGACCCGGTTCCAGGCCGGCCCGGACGCGGTGATCAACCCGTGGTACACGAAGTCGTGGTCGCCGCCGGGTGGGCCGACCGTTTCGTTGATCATCGAAGCCGCCGGTCTGG
>JAFMQQ010000300.1 GCA_017354595.1 Micromonosporaceae bacterium | reverse complement strand
AGCATTCTCGGCGATCCGGATCAGCATGCCGGCGTCGGAGGGGGGCGGCGTGTACCACTGTTCCATCAGGGTCAGTCGGAGGCCCCCGCCCAGCTCGACCACCAGGAACTGGACGGCGTAGCGGCTCGTCACACCTGGCGTGCCGGTCAGCACGGCCGGGTTCTGGGTTACGTACCGGGCCGGGTGGCCTGCCACCGTCAGCGACTCTCCGCCCGGCGGGACCATGATGGTGTCGCCGTCCCCCGCCGGGGCGCCGCTGGTCAGCTCGATGAACAGGACGAGCGGTGGGGCCTGGCCGGGGTGCGCGCCTACGCCGCCGTCGATGGTCATCTGCCAGGTGCCGGCCGACTCGCCGATGGCCTGCGCGTGGCTGAGTCTGGCACCGGGTGGCAGCCAGCCGAACGACAGCGGCAGCGCCATCGTCGACGGGTCAGGCCGCACCGACCGGGCGAACCGCAGCGCATCCTGCTCGGAGAGGCCCGCCTCGGTAACGTCGAAGGCCAGGCCGCCAGCACCGGACCAGAGGATCCCGACCGCGGAGCGGACCCTGATCAAGTGCCCGGCCCAGCCGCCGATGGCGACCGGGGTGCCCACCGAAGTATCGGCGCCCCCAGGGCACACCTGCAGCGTGAGGAAGGGCGCCTGGATGCCGGCGACGGTCTTCACGATCTCCCCGGTCACTCTGTCCGCCTCGGCCGGGCTTGCCGGCTTGGCACTCCAGGTTCGGACCACGCACTGGTCGCCGTCCTCCCAGGCCGGCGAGACGATCCGGCTCCACTCGGCCAGGCCCGGCGGCAGCCAGCCGGGGCGGAATAGCAGCGGCGCCGACAGCGCATCCGACGGCGGGCTGCCCGGCGGCGTACCCTCGGGTGGCGCAGCACCCGGCAGCACAAGCACCGGTACCGCCACCGCAGCGGCAGCGGCCACCGCGGCGGCCGTGACACCCAGTCCCCCGTACCGTCGCGTCCTGGCCCGGCGGGAGATCCGTGCCGGCAGCGCGCGGCGGACCCGGTCCGGATCGGCCGCCCGCGCCGCCATGTTCTCTTGTGCCGCCCTGATCAGATCCTCAACCATGACTGTCCCCTGTGGATAGTGAAGCGGGCGCCGGCAGCGCGTCACGCAACGCCGCGAGCGCCCGGGAAAGATGGGTGCGTACCGTGACCGGCCGGCAGCCGAGCATCTCGGCGATCTGGTCGATCGGCATGTCCTCGTAGAAGCGCAGCGCGACCACCGCCCGCTGCCGGGCCGGCAGGGTGGCGATCAGCCCGAGCATCGCCTCCCGCTCGTCGCGCTGCGCCGCACCGTCGTCCTGCGCCGGCGCCAGCCCGTCCAGCACCTCGCGGGAGAGTGGCACCACGCGCGCCGCCTTCCGCCGGCGCCAGGACAGGAACTCGTTGACCACCATGCGCTTGACGTACTGCTCCGGCGCGTCCAGGGCGCCGATGCGCGACCAGCGAGCCTGCGCCGCGACCAGAACGTTCTGGGTGATGTCCTCGGCCAGGTGCGGGTCCCAGGTGACCACGGTGGCGTACCGCAGCAGCGCGGCCAGCCGGGTCGAGACGAACTCTTCGAAGGTCACACCGCTAAGACGCTTCCGGCGTACCGATCTGATGACGCCGCACGATGCCCTCCAGGTAGCTCGCGTGGGCGCCGCGCCAGTACGGCCGGCCGCAGGACAGGCAGCGGGAGAACTCGGTGTACGAGCGCCGGGTGCCCGGTCGCAGCAGGTGCTCCACCTCATCCTTGGGTACCGGCCGCAGCAGCCCGTTGCAGGCCGGGCAGCGCGACCACGGCGCGAGTGGTGGCCGGTACCGGTCCAGCACATCGGCCAGCTGGTCGTCCGGGCGGCTGCCGCGCACGTACCCGCCGGCGGGCAGGGTACGGCGGCACAGCAGCCCCCGGTCCTGGCTCAGCAGCAGCCGGCCCTGGTCGGTCGCCTCCACCACCAGCTCGTCGTCGTCGGCGTCATTGCGGTACCCGGTGTCGATACCGAGCAGGCGCATCCGCCGGGCCAGGGTACCGAGGTGCGCATCGAGCAGGAAGCGCGGCTGGGCCAGCGGCTGCGGCCGGGAGACCGGTCGCACGTCGACCGTGGCGCCTGCGGTCGGCCGGGCGGTCAGCGGTACCGGTGCGCCGTCGAGGCGAAGTTCGCCGATCTCGGTCCACGGGATGCCCAGGGACTGCACGAGGTGCAGCAGGCTGGCCGATCCGTCCGCCGGGACGGTCACATCCCCGTGCCGGTGCCGGGAGTGGAGCAGGAAGCGCAGCTGCTCGTCAACGCGCACAAGTGCTGTGGTCACGAGCCGCTGCTATCCTGGTCGATTACGGCTGCCCACCGGAGGGCAGCAAGAAGCGCGGCTTGTTAGCCGTGCCCGTACACGATAGGCAGCACGGAGGCTGGCTTGTCAAGTCCTTCCGCATCCGCCGACCAGGCCGCATCCGCTGAGGAGCAGGAGTACCTCGCGAAGCTGTACCGGCGCCTCGACGACCTGCGCGAGCGGGCCGCCGGCCGGCTCGCCGCGACGCTGGCCGAGGGGGGCGGCGGAACCCTGCAGGAGCGGTCCCAGCGCAACGATCTGGCCACCAGCTACGCCGACCAGGTGGCCCGGTACGCCGCTGTCGAGAGTGGACTGTGCTTCGGCCGGCTGGACTTCTCCCGAGGTCCGGACGCGGGGCGGCCGCGGTACATCGGTCGGATCGGCATCTTCGACGAGGGCGACGGGTACGACCCGCTGCTGCTGGACTGGCGGGCGCCGGCCGCCCGGCCGTTCTACCTGGCCACCGCTGCGGCACCCGACGGGGTACGGCGGCGCCGGCACATCCGCACCCGGCAGCGGCGGGTGGTCGGCGTCGATGACGAGGTGCTCGACCTGGCCGAGGCGGGCGCGCTGGCGGGACAGCAGCCGGCGAACGGTGCCGCGCCGCGCGGCCGGTTCGAGGGGCTGGTCGGCGAGGCGACCCTGCTCGCCGCGATGAACGCGGGGCGCACCGGCCGGATGCGCGACATCGTGCAGACGATCCAGGCCGAGCAGGACCGGGTGATCCGGGCCGATCTGGGCGGTGTGCTCGTGGTGCAGGGCGGGCCGGGTACCGGCAAGACGGCCGTGGCGCTGCACCGGGCCGCGTACCTGCTCTACACCTACCGGGACCTGTTGGCCAGCCGCGGTGTGCTGGTGGTCGGGCCGAACGGCAACTTCCTGCGGTACATCTCCGAGGTGCTGCCCGCGCTCGCCGAGACCGGGGTGCTGCTGCGGACCATCGCCGACCTGTACCCGGGCGTGGCCGCACGAGGTGTCGAGCCGGATCCGACCGCCGCGCTGAAGGGCCGGCCGGAGATGGTCGAGGTGCTCGCGGCGGCGGTACGCGACCGGCAGCGGGTACCGGAGCAGACCATCGAGGTCGTCCTCGACCGGGACAGCCTGCACCCGGTCACGGTGCCACTCGAGCCCGAAGCCTGTGCCCGGGCGCGCGATGCGGCCCGGCGCACCGGCCGGCCGCACAACGAGGCCCGGTCGGTCTTCGCCGCCGCCGTCATCCACGAACTGTCGCTGCGCCTGGCCGAGCTGATCGGCACCGACCCGTACGCCGACGATCCGCTCGGCGGGGATGACGCGCCGGGCGACCCGATGCTGCTGGACGGGGCGGAGCTGGCGGAGATCCGCCGGCAGCTGGGCACCGACCCGGGCGTACGGTCCACAATAGACTCGCTCTGGCCGGCCCTCACCCCGCAGCGGTTGCTGGCCGACCTGTATGCGTGTGCGGACCGGATCGACAGCGCCGCACCGGAGTTGTCCACTGTGGAACGCGCGATGCTGCTGCGGCCCGTTACCAGCCCGGCCGGCAGCCAGGCGTGGACGCCGGCGGACGTACCGCTGCTGGACGAGGCGGCGCAGCTGCTGGGCGGCGACGAGGAGGAACGGCGGGCTGCGGCGCGGGCCGCTGCGCAGCGGCGGCGGGGCCTGGCATACGCCGAGGGCGCGCTGGAGATCCTGCGCGGCTCCCAGTCGACCGACCGGGACGACGACCCGGAGCTGACCCTCGTCACCGATCTGCTCGACCCGCAGCTGCTGGCCGAACGGCAGGAGGTGGGCGAGCGGCTGACCGCGGTGCAGCGCGCGGCGGCCGATCGCCGCTGGGCCTTCGGGCACGTGATCGTCGACGAGGCGCAGGAGCTCTCCGCGATGGCCTGGCGGATGCTGATGCGGCGCTGCCCGAGCCGGTCGGTCACCGTGGTCGGCGACATCGCGCAGACCGGCGACCCGGCCGGGGCCAGCTCGTGGGAGCAGGTGCTGCGCCCGTACGTCGCCGACCGGTGGCGGCTGGCCGAGCTGACCGTCAACTACCGCACCCCGGCCGAGGTGATGGCGGTCGCCGGCCGGGTGCTCGCTGATATCGACCCGGGTCGCCGGCCACCGGATTCGGTACGGGCGACGGGTGTGCGGCCGTGGGTACGCGGGGTTCCACCGGAACGGCTCGCCGCGGAACTGGGCGCAGCCGTCGGCCGGGAGGCCGGGTCCAACGGCGACGAGCGGCTCGGGGTGCTGGTACCGGCGGCCGCGCTGGACGAGCTGGGTGCGGCGATCCCGGGCGCGCAGGTCGGCACCGCGGCGGATCTGGCCAGCCGGGTGGTGGTGCTGACGGTACGGCAGGCCAAGGGTCTGGAGTTCGACTCAGTGATCGTGGTCGATCCGGCCGGGATCCTTACCGAGTCGCCCCGCGGCCGGCAGGACCTGTACGTGGCGCTGACCCGGCCCACGCAACGGCTCGGCGTACTCTGCCCGGGCGACCCGCCTCTGCTAGTGACGCCGCTAGCCGACAGGTAACT
>JAFMQQ010000299.1 GCA_017354595.1 Micromonosporaceae bacterium | reverse complement strand
GACTGCTTCGCATGGTCGCCGCCGGTACCGACCGGGAACCGGCGACCAAGGCGTCTGCATTGATCGGCATGATCCTGGCCGAGTCCGGTGACCGCAACGGCGCGGTGGCGGCCCTGCAGTCGGTGGTCGACTCGGAGCATCCGATCCACGCCCAGGCTGCGGCGCTGGCGCTCGGGCTGCTGTTCTTCGAGGACGAGAAGCTCGGCGCCGCGCACCGGGCTTTCGGCATCGCCGCGGCCGGCCCCGATCCGGAGTCGGCCGCGTTGGCGGATGCCGCGCTGGGCCTGGTGCTGGGGCGGCTCGGGGACTCCGACGGTGCCGCCGAGGCGATCGAGCGGGCGAAGCAGTCGGTGCACCCGGGCGCGGCGGAGCTGGCCGGTGAGATACCGCAGCGGCAGGGCCACCTGGATCCGGAGATCGCGTGGGCGGCGTACCACCTGACCACCGAGCTGGACCAGGCGGAGGCCGAACAGGCGTGGCAGATCCTGACCTACTCGGGCCAACCCGAGGTGGTCTCGCTCGCCGCGTTCCAGCTCTACAGCGTGTACGCCGACCGGTCGGAGTTCGAGCAGGCGCGGGAGGTTGTCGAGCGGGCCATCGCGGTGGGCGCCCCGGAGCACCACGCGATGGCGTACCGGCTGCTCGGTGCAGTGCTGGTCGATCTGGAGGAGTACCCGCGGGCCAAGCAGGCGTACCAGCGCGCGGCGGACAGTACCGACCCCGGTATCCGGCTGGATGCGTTGCTGGAGGACGCGAAGGTGACCGCGCACCTGGGTGAGCCGGAGCAGGCGCGGGCACTGCTGCGCCGGGTCATCGCCAGTGGCCACCCGGAGTTCGTGGTGCGGGCCAGAGCCGGGCTGGCTCAGATGTGTACCGAGGCCGGGGAGATATCGACCGCCGTGGACCTCTGGCTGGACGTACTGGGCAGTGGCGCCGTCGAGCAGGCGATCTGGGCGGTCCGCTTCCTGCTCGACATCGCCGGCTCCGGAACGCAACCCGAGTTGCGCGGGCGGATCGCGGCCGGGTTGGCGAAGGCTGCTGACTCCGGCGATCCGCAGATCGCTTACGCGGCAAGCCTTGCGGCCGCCACGCTGGCCCAGCGGTACGGTCCGGCGCAGCCGTCGCGGCGGGCGGCGTCGGAGGCCGCCGACGATGGTCTGGAGCTGATCCAGGCCGGCGACTTCGATGCGGCGCGGGCACGGCTGCGGGCGGCGATGGACAGCGACGACGCGCTGCACGCCGACCGGGCCGCACTGGCGCTGGCCATGCTTGAACTCTCCCAGGGCGATACCGCCGCGGCGATTGAGCTCATCGCGAACCTCGCGGCGAGCGCCGAGCTGAGTTCAGGTCCACTTGCGACGGTGTACCACGCGATTCTGCAGCGCCCTGGCGGGGACCGGCATCCCGTGCTCTGGGCGATGATCGCGCACCAGCAGCGCGGGCGGGAAGCCGGGCTGGCGGCGTACGGGGAGGCGATCGCAGACCCGGATCCGGCGGTATCCGGACCGGCCATGGCCGTCTTCGCCAGCCTGGCCGCGAGCCTGACCCTGGACGCCGCAGCGGCCGAGGGAATGTTCCAGCGGGCACGGGAGAGCACCGATCCGCTGGCCCGGTCGGCCGCCACCCTTTGGTACGCGGCGATCGTGCAGAATCGCCCGGACCGCAGCGAGGTCTTCGAGTGGCTGGAAGAGGCGTACGCGACCGGGGCGGCGCAGTTGCGCCCGTGGCTCGGCTGGCTGCTCGGGCACCTGTACGAGGACCGCGAAGAGGTTGCTGCGGCGCGGCGCTGGTACCAGCGGGTGCTCGGTAGCGGTCACGCCGGGCTGGCGCTGCGAGCGGCGATGAGCCTGGTCGGTCTGGTGGAGCAGCAAGGCGATCTGGTATCCGCGAGCCGGGTCTACGGCTGGCTGGAGACGCACTCCGGCCCGGTCGAGAGCGCTCGGGCCGCGTGGCTGCTGGGCCTGTCGCTGACCCGGCTCTACGACCTCGAAGCGGCCCGGGCCGCGTTCGCGCGGGTACCGGAGAAGCAGCCGGAACCGGAACTGGTAGCGGCGGGAACCTTCGCCCAGCAGGTACTTGGCCGCGACTGGGGTGCGGCGGGAGAGGCGTACCGGCGCCAGGCGGAGCAGGGCCAGACGGTGCTCTGGATGGAACTGGTCAGCTCGGCGGCGGACGCGTGGCAGCATCGTGGGTGCTTCACCGAAGCCGCCGAGGCATTGACCTTCGTCACCGAGTACGGCGACCCGGATGCGGCCCGGCGCGCGCAGTTGTTGCTCGGCGCGCTGTACAACGATTCCGGTGACCGGCCGGCGGCCATCGTGGCGTGGGACAGGGCGGCCGCCGGCGAGCCGGATCAGTTGACGTTGATCGCCGCCGTCTCGGCCGCGGACGCGCGCCGGGAACTGGATGACCTCGATGGTGCGATCGCCGGGTACCGCCGGGTGGCCGAGCTGTTCGGCGATCAGACCGACGATCCCGAGCTGGCGGACCAGGTCGGGCAGGCGGTGGTCCAACTCGGGCTCGCGGTGGCCCGCAAGGGCGACCTGCACGCGGTGGATCGCGAGGCGCTGGCCCGCGTCGCCGGTCCGGAGAGCGAGCTGTTGCTGGCCGACGCGCTGCGCGATGCCGGCCACGAAGAGGAAGCCACGAACGGGTACCGGGGACTGGCATTCGGCGCCGTCGATGGCGAGCAAGACCGGCTGCTGGCCGGCGTCGCGGCCGCCCGGCTCGGTGACATCCGCGCCGGGCAAGGGGATCTGGCCGGTGCGATCGCGGCGTACCGGCGCTGTATCGATCTGGCCCGCACTGCGCCGACGGCCGACCCGCCGGACGAGGCCTGGTACGGGCTGGGCAAGGCACTGGAGTCGATCGGCGATCCGGCGGGTGCCCGTACCGCCTTCGGCGAAGCGGCGACCGGCAGCTGTCTTGCCGCGCTGCGGGCGAGGGTGTGCCTGGGTACGGCTGACCCGCGGGAGCGGGCGTACCTGCTGACCCAGACAGCAGACCGGGACCGGGCCGTCGCTGAATTCCAGCAGCTGACCGGAGTGCGCGAGTGCGCCGAGCTGATTGTGGCTGTGTTGAAGGACAGCGACCCGGTCGCTCGGGAGACACTGCGCGGGATCCGGCAACGGCCGCAGCTGATGGAGCCGGTACAGCGGGAGTTGCTGAGCCTGTGCCGGGTGGCCGCCGAAGCCGGAGACGGCTCGACTGCGCATCGCATCAGCCGGCTGGTTGCCGCCGAAGGTACCGGGGCCGGGCGGGCCCGGGCGCTGGTGGATCTCGCCATCTCCTGTTTCCAGGGCGGCAGCGCGCCCCTGGCCGAGACATATGCGCGGCAGGCGCTGGCCGGTGCGGATCAGCAGATCGCCGCTGATGCCTGGATGGTGATCGCCGGGTGCCGGGAGAGCTTCCAGGACACGGAGGAGATGAAGGCCGCGTTGCGGGCCGCGATCGACACCGGGTACTCCCGGGTGGTGGTCGATGCGGCCCAGATGCTGGCGGTGGTGCTGCGAGCCGAACACGACCGTGCCGGCGCCGTGCGGGTGCTGTCGCAGGCGGCGTCGGTACCCGATCCGGCCGCGGGCAAGGCGTTGGGCATGCTGCTCGACCTGCTGGCCGTACCGGGCGAGTCGGGTCTACCGGAGGCGGAGCGGGCGACGTCGCTGGCTGCGGCGGCACAGCGTGCCCTCGACAGCGGCGACCCGGAGCTCGTCCTCGCCGCGCACACCTCGCTCGGCTGCTCGGCCAGGCAGGCGGGCGACTCGCCTACCGCGGAACGGCACCTGAGTGAAGCGGCCGGCATGGGCGCGCCTGCGATGGCCCTGTACGCCCGCCTCGAATTGGCGCAGCTGTTGCATGACCGGGGCCGCGAACGCGAGGCGCTGGAGCACCTCGACGCGGTCATCGGCGGACCCGATCGGGCGCAGGCGATCGAGGCCGGGATACGCAAGGGTTCCTGGCTGGCCGAGGCGGGCCAGCACGAGCGGGTGCTCGCGGTGCTGCAGCGCCTGGCCGAGGAGGTCGACGCGGATCAGGTGGCGAAACTGGCGGCGCGTCACGCCGGCGACTGCGCCGGCGACAATGCCGCGGCGGCGATCTCCTATTACGAGTACGGACTGAGCATCGCTTCGTCCAAAGTGGTCAGTGAAATCCTCGACGAACTCGTCCCCCTGCTGACCGGCACCGGCCAGCAGGACCGGGCGGAGGACCTGCTGCGCAGGCTGTCCGGCCACCAGGACGAGCTGGTCCGGTACCACGCGATCAGCCGTCTGTCCGAACTGGACAAGTCCGATGAGGTGCTGGACCAGCTGGTCGGCGCGATGGAGCAGATGTTCGGGCCGGAGCCGGACCAGACGATGCGATCGATGGTCGCCGCGGTACGTGGAATCCGCAGCGGCGAACGCGGCGACCAGGACGCCGAGTTGGCGAGCCTGCGCGAGGCGGCCGCGACCGGGGAACCGGTGATGGTGGTCTATTTCGGCCAGCAACTGGCGAAGGCCGGGCGGGTCGCCGAGGCACGCGCCGAGTTCGCCCGGGTGGTCGAGTCGGACCAGGCCGATCTGGCCGCGCGGGCGATGATCGGGCTCGGCGAAACGTACTCCTCGGATGACCCGGCCCAGGCGGAGCACTGGTTCCGGCGAGCGGTCGCGGTACCCGACTGCGAACGGCATACCCGCGCGGTGGCGGCGATGTACCTCGGCGCGCTGGCGAAGCGGCGCCGCGACCTGGCCGGCGCACTCCCGTGGTACCAACAGGTCATCGACTCCGGCGACTCGGAGGCACCGTTGGCCGCCGCACACCTGGGCGAGTTGCACTACTGGCTGGGCGATCGGGATGGCG
>JAFMQQ010000298.1 GCA_017354595.1 Micromonosporaceae bacterium | reverse complement strand
GGCAAACCTTCGGCAAGTTGCGGGCGTATCGCGCGCGAGCAGCCCGCAAACCCCGGGCGAAGTCTGTCTCGGCCGACCGGTTCGCAACCGCTGGCCGGGGGCCTAGGGTGAGAACTATGAACTCTCTCACGTCGGCGGTCGCAGCGGTCATCCAGGACCCGGCCGGCCGCCTGCTGCTCTGCCAGCAGAGTCAGGGGCACCGCCTGTGGGGCCTCCCCGGTGGGAGGATCCGGCTCGGCGAGAGCCCGTTGCACGCCGCGGTCCGGGACATCCGCGAGGAGACCGGTACCGACGTGGAGATCATCGATCTGGTCGGCCTGTACCAGCTCACCGGCCCGGCGAAGCCGGACGACGAGCTTCCCGACGTGCTGGTACACGTGTTCCGCGCCCGGCTGGACGGTGAGGCGACGGTGAACGCGCCCGGCCGGATCTGCCGGCTGTCCTGGCACGACCGGGCTGCACTACCCAGCCCGATGACCCCGACCACCAGGCGCGCGGTGGCCGACGCCGTCTCCGGCCGCTCAGGCGTGCTGGGTGAGGTGCGTCGGGACGCCGAGCCGGAGGTACCGGAGGCGATTGAGATCGCGCAGGCCGCCGCGGCACTCGCCACCGCCTAGCTCACCCGCCCACCAGTTCCGCCCCGGCTAAGAGTTCACCCTGCCCGGACCTGGGCCCGAGCGGGGGCGCGTACCCCCGCGGCGAGATCGCTCACCAGGGCCCGCAGCGATGCCTCGCCCGCGGCCGGATCCGGCGCGTCCAGCACGCACCGCACCAAGGCGCTGCCCACGATCACCGCGTCCGCGTACCCGGCAACCGCTGCGGCCTGTGCTCCGTCGCGCACCCCGAGACCCACCCCGATCGGCAGCTGCGTCGCCCGGCGTACCCGCGCCACCAGCTCCGGCGCGGCGCCCGACACCTTGTCCCGCGCACCGGTCACCCCCATCACACTGGTCGCGTAGATGAAGCCCCGGCACGCGTCGGCGGTCAAGGCGATCCGCTGCTCGGTGGAGGAGGGCGCGACCAGGAAGACCCGGTCCAGTCCCGTCTCGTCGGAGGCGGCCAGCCAGTCGTCGGCCTCCTCCGGGATCAGGTCCGGCGTGATCAGCCCGACCCCACCGGCGGCGGCGAAGTCCCGCGCGAAGCGCGCCACGCCGTACCGCTCGATCGGCGCCCAGTAGGTCATCAGCACCGCCGGTGCGCCGGCCTCCGCGACCGCCTCGATGGTGCGCAGTACGCCGGCGGAGCGTACCCCCGCGGCGAGCGCGATCTCGCTGGCCCGCTGGATCACCGGCCCGTCCATGACCGGGTCGGAGTACGGGAACTCCACCTCGACCACGTCCACGCCCGCCTCGACCATGGCCCGGATGCTGGCGATGCCACCCTCGACGGTCGGGAAACCGGCCGGCATGCAGCCGATCAGGACGCCACGCCCTTGCGTGCGAGCCTTGGCGAAGGTTGGCCCAAGCCCAAGACCCGTGGCCGGAAGGCTCATGCCTCGGCCTCGGTCAGGAGGCCGAAGTAGCGGCCGGCCGTCTCCACGTCCTTGTCGCCCCGGCCGGAGAGGGTGACCAGGATGACCGCGTCGGGGCCCAGCTGTTTGGCTAGCCGGGCGGCGCCGGCAAGCGCGTGCGCGCTCTCGATCGCCGGGATGATCCCTTCGGTACGGCAGAGCAGTTGGAAGGCGGCCATCGCCTCGGCGTCGGTGACCGGTTCGTACCTCGCCCGCCCGGTGTCGTGCAGCCAGGCATGCTCGGGCCCCACCCCGGGATAGTCCAACCCGGCCGAGATCGAGTGCGACTCAACCGTCTGGCCGTCCTCGTCCTGCAGCAGGTAACTGCGGGTGCCGTGCAGTACGCCGACGCCGCCGGCGGAGATGCTCGCCGCGTGCCGCCCGGTCGCGACGCCGTCGCCACCGGCCTCGAAGCCCACCAGCCGTACCTGCTCGTCCGGGATGAACGCGTGGAATGCGCCGATGGCGTTGGAACCGCCGCCGACGCAGGCACAGACCGCGTCCGGCAGCCGGCCGACCAGTTCCAGCACCTGCGCCCGGGCCTCCACCCCGATGCCACGGGCGAAGTCGCGCACCATCGCCGGGAACGGGTGCGGGCCGGCGGCGGTACCGATCATGTAGTGGGTGGTCTCCACATTCGTCACCCAGTCGCGCAGCGCCTCGTTCATCGCGTCCTTCAGCGTCCGCGAACCGGTGCCGACCGGGACCACGGTGCCGCCGAGCATCTGCATCCGGGCCACGTTCAGCGCCTGCCGGCGGGTGTCCTCCTCCCCCATGTACACCACGCACTCGAAGCCGAAGAGTGCCGCCGCGGTGGCGGCGGCCACCCCGTGTTGGCCCGCGCCGGTCTCGGCGATCACCCGGCGCTTGCCCATCCGCTGCGTGATCAGCGCCTGGCCCAGCACGTTGCGTACCTTGTGCGCGCCGGTGTGGTTGAGGTCCTCCCGCTTGAGCAGGATGCGCGCGCCCAGCTGTTCGGAGAGGCGGGTCGCGTCGTAGAGCAGGCTCGGGATACCGGCGTAGTCGCGCAGCAGCCGGGCGAGCTCCGCCTGGAACGCCTCGTCGGCCATGGCGTGCCGGTACGCGGAGTCCAGCTCGTCCAGCGCCGCGATCAGCGCCTCCGGGACGAAGCGACCACCAAACCGTCCAAAGTGGCCAGTCGGGTCGGGGAGCAACCCGGCGACCGAGAGCAGCTCGGTCACCGGACCGGCCTCGGCGTGGCCGGGTGCGAGCCGGCGGTGACCAGTTCGGCGACGGCGTCCCGGGGACTCTTCTGGGTCACCAGGCCCTCACCCACCAGTACCGCGTCGGCGCCCGAGGAGGCGTACCGGATCAGGTCGTGCGGTCCGCGTACCCCCGACTCGGCGATCTTCACGACGTTGTTCGGCAACCCGGGCGCGATGCGTTCGAAGACCGACCGGTCCACCTCGAGCGTGCGCAGGTTACGGGCGTTGACCCCGATCACCCGGGCGCCCGCGATCAGCGCCCGGTCCGCCTCGTCCTCATCGTGTACCTCGACCAATGCGGTCATGCCCAGGGACTCGACCCGCTCGAGCAGGCCGGCCAGCACGTTCTGCTCCAGCGCCGCCACGATCAGCAGCACCATGTCGGCGCCGTGCGCGCGTGCCTCATGCACCTGGTAGCTGGAGACGACGAAGTCCTTGCGCAGCAAGGGAATCTGCACCGCCGAGCGGACCGCGTCGAAGTCCTCCAGGCTGCCGCCGAACCACCGCGTCTCGGTCAGTACCGAGATGCAGCGCGCGCCGCCGGAGGCGTACTCGCGGGCCAGGTCGGCCGGGTCGGGAATCTCGGCGAGCCGCCCCTGCGACGGGGAACGGCGCTTCACTTCAGCGATGACGCCGACGCCGGGTGCGCGCATCAGGCTGTACGCGTCGCGGGGCGGCGGAGCCTCCGCAGCCGCTTCCCGTACCTGCTCCAACGGGGTCTGCGCCGCTCGCGCGGCGACGTCCTCGCGCACCCCGGCAAGGATCTCGTCGAGCACACTCGCCGGTCCCGAGGTTGACATCGGACTCGTCTCTCCGGGTGTCATGAACCGATGCTAGGCGGGCGCACCAGCGGCGAGGTCAGCGGGGTTCCGACCGCCGGTTGCGAGTTGCACGGGCGAGCACGGGTGCGGCCCGGCGCCTCCCCCGGATCCGGAGTACCCGGGGGAAAGGCCCCGCGAAAGGTCATTCGCCGCGACCGGTCGGGTCCTCCCCCCGGTCGAGCGCGTCCCACATCGCGACATCCGATGGCGGCGGGCCGATCGGTGGCACCCGGTCCTCCTCCGGCCCGATGGCGGTGAACGAGGCGAAGCTGGCCGGGCGGTCGTACCGCGCACCCATCGCCGGCCAGGACTGGGCGCGCCGGACGGCGAGTACGCCACCGGCGACCATCAGCAGGCCGGCCGGCATGCACACGACCGGCCAGGCGACCTGCACCCCGTCCAGGGTGGCCAGGCCGTAACTGCCGCAGACCACGACACCGACGCCGGCACCGGTGACCAGCCCGCCGACCACCACCCGGAACAAGCCCCGGGTAGCCAGCAGCGCCGCCGACCCGGCCAGCCCGACCAGGGCGAGAGCGGACAACAGCGGCACCGCACTGGTACCAGCATGTGAGATGTGCAGATCCGGCAACGGATCTGCCTGACGCTGTACCGTCACCGCCCAGGTACGGGTCGCCGCGAAGAGCGCGGCGGCCGAGCCGAGCACGCAGACCACCAGCGAGACGACCCGCTCGCGGCGGGGATTGTGCAGCACCACCTGACTCATCGGGCCCCGCTCACCGTGCCGGTCGCAGCGTCTCGGCGGCCGCGATCGCGGCCAGCACCGCCGCCGCCTTGTCCCGGGTCTCCTGCTCCTCGGCGGCCGGTACCGAGTCGGCCACGATCCCGCCGCCGGCCTGGACGTAGGCGACCCCGTCCCGGATCAGCGCGGTCCGGATGGTGATGGCGGTGTCGAGGTCACCACCGAAGCCGAAGTAACCGACGATCCCGCCGTAGAGCCCGCGCCGGGTCGGCTCCAACTCCTCGATGATCTCCATCGCCCGTACCTTCGGCGCGCCGGAGAGGGTACCGGCGGGGAAGGTGGCCACGAGTGCGTCAAAGGGACTGCGCTGCGGCGCCAGCTCACCCACCACTGTGGAGACGATGTGCATCACGTGGCTGTACCGCTCGATGGTGGCGAACTCCGGCACCTCGACGGTGCCCGGCACGCACACCCGGCCCAGGTCGTTGCGGCCCAGGTCGACCAGCATCACGTGTTCGGCCCGCTCCTTGGGGTCGGCGAGCAGTTCGGTGGCGAGCCGGCCGTCCTCCTCCGGCGTGGCGCCCCCCCCGC
>JAFMQQ010001076.1 GCA_017354595.1 Micromonosporaceae bacterium | reverse complement strand
CCGGTGACCCGGCCGATGGCCCGGTGGTACCGGGCGGAGGCCAGCTGTTCGGCCCGGCCGGGCTCACCCCGGACGATCAGCCGCAGGAAGCCCGCGCAGCCGTACCACGGGCCGGCGACCCCGGCCGGGACCGGCCCGCCGGCGCCGGTGAAGTACCGGACCTGGTGCCTGACCCGCACCCAGCGACTGGTGTTTCCATCCACAGTGGACAGTAGTGCCGCCGCGTCGGCGTACCGGCCGCGGGCGACCAGCAGCTCGGCGCGCAACAGTTCCGCCTCGCCGGCGCCGGTTGCCTGGCTGGCCGCGCCGGCCGCGACACCGGCCTCGATGGCCAGCCGTTCGGCTAGGTCCAGCCGGAACCGGGATCTGGCGTGCCGAGCGGCGGCCAGCAGTGCCCCGGCCGGTACAGGCAGGCCCGCCCGTACCCGCCAGGCGGCGTCCAGCAGCGCGTCGTCGTCGGTCCACTGTGGTGTGTCCGGGTACCGGTCGTTGTTGCGTCGGGCATCGTGCAGGGCGGCGACCAGGCGGCGCAGCACTTCGCGCTCGCGCGAGCGGGGCATCTCGGCGCGTACCACGTCGGCGTGCACCTGGTCCGGCAGTTGCGCCGTGACCCGGGTACCGGCCACCCGGCCGGAGGCGTGGGTACCGGTGTGGGCGACCACCAGCAGCCCGCGCCGTTCCGCCTCTGCGATGGCTGGCGCCTCGACCACCGCCTCCAGCAGCCGCAGCTCAACCGGCTGGGCGCAGGCGAGCACCTCAACCACCGCGCGCAGCTCCGGCTCCAGCGGGCCGATCCGCAGCCGTACCACGTCGGTCAGCCGGGCGGTCAGATAGCTGGCATCGGTCCATCCCCATAGCTCGAACTGCTTGCGCAGCGCGCCTGTCTCCAGCCCGGCGTGTAGCACCTCGCGCAGCAGTCGCGGGTTGCCACCGCAGCGCAGCGCGAATATGCGCTGGCTGACCGGATCCAGCCGGCCACCGAGCACAGTGGAGACCAGCCGCGCGGCGTCCTGCTCATCGAGGTCGGCGAGGTCGACCCGCTGTACCAGCTCGCCGGTCCACAATGTCGTGACCGCATCGGGCGCCGGTGCGCCGGCGAGCGCGGTCAGCAGGACGAAGGCGTACCCCTGGGTGGCGACGTGGTGTACCAGCGCGGCGGATGCGTCATCCAGCAGGTGCACGTCGTCGACGACCAGCACCGGGCGCGGTCCGGCGGAGGGACCGGCGGAGGGACCGGCGAAGCGTGCGGCGAAGCCGGCCAGCGCTCCCAGCGGCGCGACGGGTGCGGGCTCCGGAAGCAGGTGTGCCAGGGCACCGAGCGGGATGCTCGCGGTCGATCGGGTACCGGTCGCCCACGCGGTCTGGCAGCCGCTGGGCGAGAGCCGGTCCAGCGCCTCCCGGGCTAGCCGGGTCCGGCCGACTCCGGGCGGTCCAACCAGCACGACGCCCGCGGCGCGGTGGCCGGGCCCACGGACGCCGGCCCAACCGTGGTCGGCCCGGTCGGCC
>JAFMQQ010001075.1 GCA_017354595.1 Micromonosporaceae bacterium | reverse complement strand
TACCGCGCATGCCGGCGAGAAACAACGCCGGCAACACGAGCGCCAGCACGGCCAGCAGCCACGTGCGTGGCCGGCGTACCAGTGTGGACAGTTCAACTTGGAGCATTGACAACTCCACTATGGCCAGTCAGGTTCAGGTACGCCGACTCCAGCGTGGCACCGGCCCGGACCTGATCGAGTGTGCCCGCCGCTACCAACCGGCCCGCGGCGACGACCGCGACCCGGTCGCAGATCTGCTCGACCTCGGCCAGCAGGTGCGTAGAAAGGAAGATAGTACGGCCCGCCTCGCGCAGCCGGCCGATGAGCGTCCGCACGTCGTGCATGCCACCGGGATCCAGGCCATTGCTCGGCTCATCGAGGACCAGCACGTCCGGGTCGGTCAGCAGCGCCTGGGCCAACCCAAGCCGCTGCCGCATCCCGGTCGAGTAGGTGCTGATGCGCCGGTCGGCCGCCTCGCGCAAGCCGACCCGGTCCAGCACATCGGTGACCCGGCCGGCGACCGGCGTATCCAGCCGCCGGCCGCAGCGCGCGAAGTTCGTCAGGTGCCGCCGGCCGGTCAGGAACCGGGGAAACGCCGGACCGTCCACCAGCGCTCCCACCCTGGCCAGTACCGGATGCGACGGTCGCATCGCCGCACCACACAGCCACACCGCGCCCCGCTGCGGGCGGATCAGGCCGAGCAGCATCCGGATCGTCGTGGTCTTCCCGGCCCCGTTTGGGCCGAGGAACCCGAACACACACCCGGCCGGCACGTCGAATGTCACGCCATCGACGGCGACCCTGCGGCCGTACGCCTTGGTCAGGTCCGCCACGCGGACTGGTGAGTCCGTGCTCATCGCGACCGCCGGATCAGCCAGCGCAGCCCCGCACCGGCGTAGGCACCGGCGAGCGCCGGCACGACCAGAACGAAGAGGCCGGCGGCACCACCGACTCCACCGATGTGCGCCAGCCGTGGCGAGGCCGGGTCGAGTGCCGCTGTCGCCAGGCCGGAGACGGCGATGGCGGATCCGACCACCAGCGCGGCCAGCCATGCCCACCGCGGCGAGGCGAACCCCAGCGCCGCCGCGCCGAGCAGAAGCACCAGCATCGAGACCTGCCCGGAGTCGTCGGAGCTACCGATCCGGTCGATCACAACCAGCGTCGCGGCCGCGGCGAGCAGTCCCACCGCGTAACCCACCATCCGCATGGCACCCTCCCTGGCCACAAACCACAGTCCACTAGCGACCCACCGGGTCCGCCGCCAGCCCGGCGGTACCACGGCCGCCTCCGCCAGCAACGCCTGGCCCAACTCGCGGCGACGCACCGGCAACAGCCGGATCGCCGCGGCGAGCATCCGTTGCGACCAACCACTCATCCGGCGCCCCCGATGGCGGGCCGCCGCCGGAACGCGCGCGACGGGCGGGCATCCCGGCCTACCTCGACGGCCAACCTCGCACCCTGTGCGGTCAACCGGTACAGGTGGCGGCGCGGGCGGCCCTCCGGCGGGTCGTCCTCCCACTTCGTCTC
>JAFMQQ010001074.1 GCA_017354595.1 Micromonosporaceae bacterium | reverse complement strand
GCAGGGGGGCTCGCCGGCGACACCGGCCATTCCGGCCACTCCCCGGCGACCGCCTTGCCGGCCAACCGGGCCAGCGCCCGGCGCGATGCGCCCGCGTCAGGGTGGATCGCCGCGCCGACCCGTACCTCCACCCGCAGCCGGCGGATCCGCAGTACCCGGCCCAGCGACTGGAGCAGCGTCTCGTCACCGATGAAGGCAGGGTGGGCGGTGGGCGTACCGTCGGCGAGCCGGTACCGCAGCCGCACCGGTACCACCACCACGCTGTCGGTCAGCGGGGTGGCACGCGCGTCGAGCGCGGCCTGGAACATGGCCGGCCGGAAGGGGCCGGTGGCCCGCCCGCACGTTGTGGTCCCCTCCGGGAAGGCCGCCACCACCTCACCGGCGGCCAGCGCGGTGGCGACGGTACGCACCGTCTCCGGAAGCCGGCGGGGTCGGCACCGGTCGATGAAGATGGCTCCGGCGTGCCGGGCCAACGGGCCGACCACCGGCCACCCACCCACCTCGACCTTGGCCACCAGCCTGACCCCGACCGGCGCGCTGGAGTCGTCCCGCCGGGCGGCCGCGCGGCCGATGCCGCCGAGCGCAAGCAGCACCGGGATGTCCAGCCAGGAGATGTGGTTGACGACCAGCAGTGCACCGCGCCGGGGCAGGGTGCCCTGCACATCGACGGTGATGCCGAGCGCGCGCAGCGTCGCCGCGCACCGGTCCGCGACGGCCAGCCGGCGACGGCCCGGCTGCCACCCGGGCAGCAACGGCATCAGGGCGGCGGCGACCAGTAGCGCGGCGACCAGGCGGAGCAGCCGTACCGCCGGCAACCATCCCGGTACCCGGCCGTTGTCGCCTTCCGGCGGGAGGCAGGCCGGTCCGCAGCCGGAGCGCGGCAACCACAGGCTGGTCACGGTCCCGCCATCGAGGCGCCCAGGAAATGCCGGAGATACCGGGGGTCCACCCGGTCCATGCCGAGCAGGACGTACAGGTCGGCGCAGGCGAAGTCCGGGTCGTAGGCCGGCTCGCCACAGACCCAGGCACCCAGCCGGAGGTACCCGCGCAGCAGCGGCGGCATGCCGACCCGGCTGGCCTGGCCGGGGGTTGCGGCCGGTACCCGCCACGGGTTGCGTGGCGTCACCCGGTACTCCTGCGGCGCCAGGTGCTTGCGGCGCACCAGATCCCACACCCCCGCCGCGGTCGTCCCGCCGTCGGCGAGCCCGACCGAGGCACAGCCACCCAGCCACCGGTGCCCGGTCAGGTGCATGTACCGCGCGATTCCGGCCCACATCAAGGAGATGACGGCGCCGTCCCGGTGATCCGGATGTACGCAGGACCGGCCGGTCTCAACCAGCTCGGGCTCGATGCCGGCGAGCGCGGAGCGTTCGAACTCGGAGTCGGCGTACCGCCGGGGGTACCGGCCGGGCGGCAGCATCCGGTACCCGCCGACCACCTCGCCCGTCTGTTCCTCGCGGACCAGCAGGTGGTCGCAGTACCCGTCGAATTCGTCGATGTCCAACCCGG
>JAFMQQ010000040.1:9820-11872 GCA_017354595.1 Micromonosporaceae bacterium | reverse complement strand
ACCGCCGCGGTGCGCGCGGTCGCGCAGCGGTGGACCGACCTGCCGCAGGCGCTGGCCGAGGCCGTCGGCCGGCCCGGTGCCCCGGTCTGGGTCGGGAAGTTCCGGTGGACGACCGATCCGGCCGACCTGCCCGAGATCGGGGTCTGGATCCCGGTCGACGATCCGCGGTTGCCGGACTGGCTACGACCCTTCGGCGGGGACGCGCTGATCGCGCTGGAGCAGGGGCGGTACGCCGCCGGTGTCGGCCTCAAGCGCCACAACGCGTACGGCGTCGAGATCGCGGTGGGTACCGAACCGCGGCACCGGGGGAAGGGACTGGCCGCCCGGCTGGTCGCCCAGGCGGCACGGCGGATCCTGGCCGCCGGCGCGGTGCCGGTCTACATCCATGACCCGGCGAACATCGCCTCGGGCCGTACCGCCGCCGCGGCGGGCTTCCCCGACCGTGGCTGGCAGGCGCTGGGCATGCCACCCGCCGACACGGTCTGACCCGCCGCCGCCCGGATCACCGACGGTCCAGTCGCAGACGGGTCCAGTCGTCGACGGGTCCAGTCGTCGACGGGTCCGGTCGTCGACGGGCCGGGCTCGCGGGTCTTCCGGAGAGCCGGTCGGATCCGGTACGCTGCCAAGCACTCGGCCGACGTCTTCCCCCGTGGACGCCGGCCGAGCCCTTGCCTGGGCCCTTGTCCGGCAGCTCGGCTTTGCCAGCCTCTGCTCAGGCTGCCCGCGCCGGCTGTTCAACCGGTCCCGGTGCCTCGACCAGTCCCGGTGGCGCGCTGTCCAGCGCGGCCAGGATCGCCTCCGCCAACGCGCGCGCGGCGGCGGGGTCGAGTTCCACCGCGACCCGCGCGGCCGCGCCCAGCTCCGGGTTGGCCAGGTCGATGTTGAGCGTGTGCTCGGCCGGCGCATGTACCGGATGGTCGAGGTAGACCGCCGCCCGGCGCAGGGTGAACCAACCGTCCGGGCCCTTGCCGCTGCCGCTGACCGGCAGCACCGTCGTCGCGTAGGTGCACACGGTCACACCCCCGCCGGTGTGGAGCCGGTGAGGTGACGGCCGAAGAATTCCCAGATGTGGTTCCAGCCCTGCATCGCCGCCTCCGGCCGGTACGCCGGCCGGTTCACCGCGAAGAACGCGTGCCCGGCGCCCTCGAAGCTGTGGAACTCGTGCTGCTTGCCGAGCCGGGTCAGCTCCGCGTCGAGCGCAGCGACCTCATCCGGGCCCGGGTACTTGTCCTCCAGGCCGAACAGGCCGAGCAACGGGCAGGAGAGGTTGGGCGCCAGGTCGAGGATTGGCGTCACCTTCGAGCCCGACTCGGCCGGCGGCTTGGCTACCACGAAGGCGCCGTAGCAGTCCACCGCCGCCTGCAGCGGCAGCGAACATGCGGCGAGGAAGGACTGCCGGCCGCCGGAGCAGTAGCCGATCGTACCGATCCGGCCGTTGCAGTCGGGCAGGGCGCGCAGGTGCGCCGCGGCTGCGGCCACATCGCCGACCAGCCGCTGATCGGGTACGCCGCCGGCCGCCCGGCTCGCCGCGGACGCGTCGTCGGGGCTGGCGCCGGGCGCCTCGCGGTAGTGCAGGTTGGGCATCAGGCTGGCGTACCCGTGCACGGCGAAGGTGCGCACGATCTCCTTGCTCCAGGCGTCGTACCCGGGCATGTGGTGGATGACCACCACGCCGCCGTACGGCTGTTCGCGGTCCGGTACGGCGAGGTACGCCTCGATCTGGTCGTCGCCGTATCCGGTGATTGTGATGCTCTCGGCTGTGATCCGGTCAGAAGACATGATTCACATGCTGGCACGCGCCAGCAGGAATTGGTTAGCCAGGGGTACGACTCCAGCGTGCCGGTACGATGGCCCGGTGCTACCCCCCACCGACCTGGTACAGCCGGAGTGGCACGCGGAGTCCTTGCGGCACAACCCTCTCAACGGGGCGACCGGGGGAATCTGGCGGGTGGACCGCGGCCCGGCCGGCAGCGCCGCCGGTACCGCCGGTCGCCGCCCCCCGTTCGAGCTGGCCGTCGACTGGTACCGCAACGGGCTGGCGGCCTGACCGTC
>JAFMQQ010000040.1:0-9810 GCA_017354595.1 Micromonosporaceae bacterium | reverse complement strand
CACAATGGTCAGGCCGCCGACATGGCCGTCAGCCCCAGTTCTGCGGTGCCTGGGTTCGGATGGTGGCGTTGATCCGGTTGAAGAAGTTGGTCGTCGCGATCCAGAGCACCAGCGCGCCGAGCTCCTGCTCGTCATAGTGCTTCGCCGCCGCCTGCCAGATCTCGTCCGGTACCGCGTCGCCCCGGTCGGCCAGCCGGGTGGCCGCCTCGGCGAGGGCGAGCGCGGCGCGCTCGGCGTCGGTGAAGTACGGCGTCTCGCGCCAGGCCGCCACCGCGAAGAGGCGCTCGTCGGTCTCGCCGGCCTTCTTCGCGGCCCGCGCACCCGAGTCGACGCACGCGCTGCACCCGTTGATCTGGCTTGCCCGCAGGTGGACCAGCTCCAGTGTGGTCGGGGCCAGACTGGTTGAGCGGGCCGCCTTGTACAGCAGATTGATCGCCTTCATGACGTCCGGCTGGGCCACCGCGGCGCCATCGAGCCTTGCCTGCATGACATCTCCCTGAGGTCAGAGCGCCGGCGTTGCTGTCACACCGGCGCGATTCGCTCCGTCGCAGCTACGACGGACCGCTTCCGGTCCTTGTGACAGATGTGGCATCAGCCACAAAGACCGCAACTAGGGTGGGGCTCATGAGCGATGACGACGTGCTGGCCGAACGGTTCGAACAGAACCGGCCCCGGCTGCGGGCGGTCGCCTACCGGATGCTCGGCTCACGCACCGAGGCCGACGACGCCGTACAGGAGGCGTGGCTGCGGTTGAGCCGTACCGGCGCGAGTGGTGTCGACAACCTCGCGGCCTGGCTCACCACGGTCGTCGGTCGGGTGTGCCTGGACATGCTGCGCTCGCGCACCGCACGGCGCGAGGACCCCCTTGAAGCGCAGGCGGTCGAGCCGGCCGCCGGTGCTGCCACCGCGGCGTCCGGTGCAGCCGACCCGGAGCAGGAGGCGGTGCTGGCCGACTCGGTCGGCCTGGCGCTGCTGATCGTGCTGGAGTCCCTCGCGCCCACCGAGCGGCTGGCTTTCGTCCTGCACGACATGTTCGCCGTCTCGTTCGAGGAGATAGCACCGATCGTCGGGCGAAGCCCTGCCGCCACCCGTCAGCTCGCCAGCCGGGCCCGCCGCCGGGTACGGGATACCGATGCCGCGCCCGACGCCGATCCGTCCCGACAGCGGGAGGTTGTCGAGGCGTTCCTCGCCGCCGCCCGCAACGGCGATTTCGCCGCCCTGCTCACCGTGCTCGATCCCGATGTCGTGCTGCGCGGCGACCGCGTCGCGGCCGCGATCGGTGGCTCCGCCGAGTTGCGCGGCGCCGATGCCGTGGCGAGCTTCTTCGCCGGGCGGGCACAGGCGGCACGGCCGGCGCTGGTCGCCGGGTCGGTGGGTCTCGCGGTGATCGTCGACGGAGACCTGCGCTTCGCACTTGAGGTCGTCGTCTCCGCCGGAAGGATCATCGGCATCGAGACTCACGCCGACCGTGAGGCGTTGCGCGAGCTTGACATCGAACTGCTTGACAGCTGAGCCACGAGTCCATTGTGGACAATCACGGTCGGCCGTATCGGGATCCCGCCGCAGTCCGCAAGCACATCCAACCGGATACTGTCACTCATGACATCGTGGCAGGACGTGGAGCAGGCGGAGCCCGAGTTCGCGGCGCGGGTACGGTCGCTCTTCGACGCGGGCAGGCACAAGACGATCGCGACCCTGCGAGCCGACGGCTCGCCCCGGATATCCGGCATCGAGTGCGAGTTCGCCGACGGCCAGCTGCGGTTCGGCTCGATGCCGGGGGCGCGCAAGGGTGCCGATCTGCGGCGGGACCCAAGGTTCGCGCTGCACGGCCCGACCTTCCACCCGGAGCAGGGTAAGGAGGGCCAGTGGCCGGGTGAGGCGAAGATAGCGGGACGGGCGGTACCCGCCGGACCGGTTGAGCAAGGCGCGGCCGGTCAGGCGTTCCTCGCCGACATCTGCGAGGTCGTCATCACCCACCTGAACCCCGAGGCGACGATGCTGGTCGTCGAGGCGTGGACGCCGCAGCGCGGACTTCGGGTGGTGCAGCGCGAATAGCGAGCGCGCAGGCCCTTACTCCACTATGGACACAGCGTGGTCAGCCGTACTCGACGATCCGGGTGGAGATGACCTTGCGGCGCGGCGCACCGGGCTCGGCCCCGGCTCCGGCCTCGGCGATCCGGTCGCAGAGCAGTACCGCCGCCTCCCGGCCCAGCTCGCGCGGATCGTAGGCGACCAGGGTCAGCGGCAGGCCGAGCGAGTCGGCCAGCTCGAAGTCGTCGAAGCCGGCGAGCCGGGTGGTCGCGCCGCGGGCGCGGATCGCGCGGTACGCGCCGATGGTGTTGCGGTTGTTGGCCGCGAAGATGGCTGTGGGCGGATCGGGCAGATCCAGCAGCGCCTCGGTGGCCTTCTCCGCGGCGGCGACGTCCCGCTGCCGGTACCCGGAGAGTTCGGCCGAGAGCGGGATGCCCGCCTCCTCCAGCGCGGCGCAGTAGCCGCGGTACCGTTCCGAACCGGTCCAGGTGGCCGCCGGAAGCCCGAGGAAGCCGATCCGGTGGTGCCCGGCGGAGATCAGATGCCGGGTCGCCTCCCAGGTGCCGCCGAAGTCGTCGAGCAGTACCGCGTCCACATCCACCTTCACCGGTAGGCTCGCCGCGAGCACCACCGGCATGCCGAGGGTCTGTACCGGGCCGAGGTGGCCGTGATGGTGGGTAGCGGGCACCACCACGAGACCATCGAGCCGGCGCGAGATGAAGTCGTGCACGAGCTGCCGCTCGCGCGTCGGGTCCTCGCCCGAGTTGCCCAGCAGTACGCGCATACCCTGCTCGGCGAGTGCCTCCTCCACGCCGAGCGCGAGCTGGGAGTAGAACGGGTTGGCCAGGTTGGTGACGACCAGCCCGATCAGCCCGTCGGAACGGCCCAGCCGCAGGTTCCGGGCGACTTCGTTGGGCCGGTAGCCGAGGCTTCTGGCCACCTCGCGGACCCGTTGCCGGGTCGCCTCGGAGACACCCTCGTCGCCGCGCAGCGTGCGGGAGACGGTCATCGGACTGACCCGCGCGGCCAGCGCGACATCCCGCAGCGTCGGTTGCGCCGGGGCCGCCGGGGTCGCGGCTGCCGCCGGTTCCGGCTCGGTCGACGTCATGCGACAAAGGCTCGCACGAGACGTACCGGGGTGCCACCGGCGGATTCCACTGTGTACTCGCCGACGGCGGCCGGCACCACGATGGTCTCCGCGTACGCCAGGTCGTGCGCCCCGCCGGCCCACCGCAGCACCGCGCCTTCCCCGTCGACCAGATTGACCACGCAGAACCTGTCCTCTGTGGAGAGTCGGGCGGCGGCGGCCGGCTGGACGACCAGGCGGCGCACCTGGAAGAACATCTCGTCCAGCGCGCCGAGCAGCTCGTCCTGCCAGCCCGGCCCCGCTGTGACGGCGCACGGCACCGGCACCAGCTGTGCCCGTACCGTCTCGCCCCGACGGTCGGTGTTCAGGTTGGCGAAGGCGTGTTCGACGTGCACCGGCCGCTGCGCACCCTCGGCGTCACGGCGCAACCAGTCGTAGAAGCGCAGCGAGTACAGGTACGGCGTGGCGCTCACCTCCAGCACCACGTTGCCGACCCCGCTACCGTGCGGCGTACCGGCCGGCACCAGGAACAGCTGGTGCGGCTGGGCCGGAAAGGTCTGCACGAACTCCTCGATGTCGAATGGGACCGCGTGCTCGTCCGCGGCCCGCGCGCGGCGGTGGAATTCGTCGATGTCTGCGTCGCCCCGCAGCCCCAGGTAGATGACCCGGTCGTCGCCGCCGACCATCACGTAGTACGTCTCGTGCTGCGGGTACGGCCAGCCGAACAGCTCCCGCATCTGGTCCTCGCGCGGGTGGCAGTGCACCGACAGGCTGCCGCCGCCGAGGGTGTCCAGGTAGTCGAAACGGATCGGGAAACAGGTGCCGAACCGGTCGTGTACCACGCCGCCGAGCAGGGCCAACGGGTGCAGCGTGACCAGTAGCTGGAAGGGCACCTCGACGGTACCGGTCCCCGGCTCGCCGATCAGGACACCGCTCTCCGGCGCGATCAGCTCGTACCCGAGCGCGGTGTTGCGCGCCCGCGGGTTGAAGCCGAGGCGCTGCTGCGCCCAGTGGCCGCCCCAGGACGTGGTGTTGAAGGTCGGCCGGGTGCGGAACGGCCGCCCGGCCAGGGCCGCCGCCGTGGCCCGGAGGGCATCGCCGGATATCGATCTCGGCTCACCCGGCCGCTGCACGTCGACCCAGCGGTCGATGCGGTGCGCGAGCGCGTCCCGGTGCCGGTCCAGCAGCGGCCAGTCCACATAGAACAGTCGACGGGTGGTACCGGGTCCGGCCTCCTCCGGCTGGCCGAGGTTGCCGGCCCGCCCGGCGACCACCGCCGCTTCGGCGTACCGCTTGGGCAGGTCCGCGTACCAGAGCACATCGTGCTCCACCAGCGCCGCACCCGGACCGAACACCAGGCAGAGCCGCTCCGGCGTGCGGACCGGTACCGGCACCTCGCCGAGCAGGTCGGCGAGGGTACCACCGGCGAGCGTGGCGAAGTCCGGATCGTCGCGTAGCGCCTCGACGGGGCCGGTGCGTTTGATGATCTGGTCCCACTCGGCGAAGTGTCGCCGCATGTCGAGCAGTTCGACCCCGCCGGCCCCGGCCGCGTTCAGTTCCGCGGCGACGAGCGTGGCCAGCCCGGTCCATCCGGAGCCCCGCGGGCCGGGCGAGTCCAGACCCGAGCCATCGAGGATGGCGGGTCCGTCGATGGCCAGGACCCGGGTCGCCGCGGGCACCGTGGCGCATGCGGCCGCCCAGCCGGTCGCGACCGTACCGTCGACGCACGGATAGCAGGGGAGTGGATCGTACGGACGCGGTACCGGCACGCGGTTCAGTGCAGCACAGGCTGCCGGTCTGGGTGGTAACGCTAACGTAACACTTACGCTCATCGTACTGAGATAGCGATAACGTCGCCGCCATGGCTTCCACCATCACCTGGCTCGCGCTGATCGCCACCGGTGGCTTGGTGCTCACCGGCTCGCCGGCGGCCGCCGCCGGACCGCAGCCCGCCGCGGGCTGCGCCATCACGCCAGCGGCCGGGGCACTTCCCGCCGCCGAGGCCCAGCCAACCGTCGCCGCTGCGCCGGCGACCGACTACGACCAGGCGTTCAACGAGTATGGAGACACCGGCGGAGCGTGGTCGGGTGCCGACAGCACCTACTCCGTCGGGCTGCCCGGCGGGCGGGAGCTGTGGGCGTTCTCCGACACGCTGATCGGTAACGTTAACGCTGACGGCTCACGCCCCAGCGACACCCCGTTCGTGAACAACTCCTTCGTGATAACCGACGATGGCCGATTCCAGACCGTGATCGGTGGTTCACCCGACGCGCCCGCAGCGAACGCCGCGCCCGCCGACCCGGACGCCTGGTACTGGTCCGGCGACCCGACCGTCTCCGGGCCGTACCTGGAGGTGCCGTACCTCGAGTTCCACCGCACCGGTACCGGCGCCTTCGACTTCGCCTGGCTGAAGAACGTGGTTGGCCGGTTCGACGCGCAGACGCTGCGTCTGGTCGACGTGACCGATGCGCCCTCGGCCAGCGGCGTGGAGTGGGGCTCGTACACCCTGCAGGATGGCGGATACACCTACATCTACGGCGTCGAGGACCTCGGCGCCGACAAGTACCTGCACCTCGCCCGGGTGGCCGGTACCGACCTGCGCCGCGGCTGGCGGTACTTCACCGGCACCGGCTGGTCGGCCGAGGAGGCCGCATCGGCCCGGCTGCTCGACGGGGTCAGCAACGAATACAGCGTCAGCCGGCTGGGCGCCGGCTACGTGCTCATTACCCAGGACACCACCGAGCCGTTCAGCACGCACATCGTGGCGTACTTCTCGTGCAGCCCGACCGGTCCGTTCACTGGAAAGACCGTGGTCTACAGCACGCCGGAGACGGGCGCGCTGGGCAGCTACGGCAATGCCAACGTATTCACCTACAACCCGCACGCCCATCCCGAGCTCAGCTCCGGAGACCAGTTGCTGATCAGCTACAACGTCAACAGCTTCGACATCAATGACGTCTTCGCCGACGCGAGCATCTACCGGCCACGGTTCATCGTGGCCACCTTCACCGGCGCCGGCATCCCCGACCACGGCCACGTCCAACCGATCGCGCCCGTCCCCGGTCGGGGCGCGTTGGAGCAAGGGAGAAGCAACTGATGGGAAGTTATACCCGGCTGCTGCTGGCCGCTGCGCTCGCTGGCGCGCTGGCCACCGCGGCGTGCGGTTCCAGTAGTAACCCGTCCGCCGCGCCAACGACTGTCCCCACGGGAAAGACCGGTGGCGAGACACTCTCGCTCTACAACGACAAGGGCCAGTGGAAGCAGTTCTTCACCGACATCGGCGCACTATCCAAGACGCAGGTCGGCAGCGACCTGAACCCGGTCGGATACACCGACGAGAACACCTACCAGGCCTTTATCAAGGCCTCCCTGCGTACCAAGGTCAAGCCCGACCTGTTCACCTGGGCCACCGGCGGCGAGCTGAACTCGCTCGCCTCCCAGCACGTGCTCGCGGACACCTCGGCGCTGTGGAAGGACGCGATCGGCAAGGGGTACCTCAGCCAGCAGCTGGAGCCGTACTACACAGTGGACGGCAAGCAGTACTGCGTACCGCTCAACGTCGCGTACTGGGGCATGTTCTACAACAAGCACGTCTTCGCGAAGTACAACCTGCAGCCGCCGAAGACGTGGAGTGACTTCACCACGATCCTGTCCACCCTGAAGGCGGGCGGAGTCACCCCGATGTACCAGACCTCCACGCTGTTCACCTTCGTCTGGTTCGAGCAGCTGCTCGCCGGCTCCAATCCGGACGTCTACAACGCGCTCTCCACCGGCAAGGCGAAGTACACCGACCAGGCGGTGGTGGACACGATGAAGCTGTGGCAGAGCGAAGAAGCGGCGGGATACTTCACCGACCCGACGGTGAAGGATCAGCCGCAGGCACTGCTGGAGAAGGGCGGGGACGGCGGCGTGGCGATGGTACCGTTCGGCACCTGGTTCAACACCAGCATGACCGCCGAGGGTCAGAAGCCCGGCGTGGACTATGGTTTCTTCGTCATCCCGAACGTCAACCCGGCGCTGCCGAAGACGTCGATGGTCTTCGAGACCGGGCCGCTGTGCGAGCTGGCCAGCGCGCCGCACCTGGTGGACAGCCTGCGGGTGATGAACTGGTGGCTCACTCCAGACGCGCAGCAGAAGTGGGCGGGCAGCCGGGATGACGTGTCGGCCAACCCGAAGGCGACGATCAGCGACCCGGCATTGCAGGAGGTGGCAGCCGCGGCCGGCAGCGGGCAATACAACATCGTCGACCGGTACTTCGAGGCCGCCCCGCCTCCGGTGCTCACCGCGGCGCTGGACGCCTTCGGCGCGTTCATGGTGAAGCCGAGCACATACATGGACCAGTTGAACACCATCCAGAAGGCGGCCGACCAGTACTGGGCGACCAACAAGTGACTACGGTGCAGGCCGGCCGAGGGCCGATTCTGGCTGCGGCGCGCCCATCCCAGGGCGCGCCGCGCTGGCGGCCGCAGCCGCTGCTGTTCGCCTCGCCCGCGGTCCTGCTGGTCGTGGGACTGCTGTACGCACCGTTTGTCTGGACGGCGTACCTCAGCTTCACCAGCTACGACGGACTCAACCCTCCACAGTGGACCGGACTGGCCAACTACATCGGCTTCTTCCGCGACGGCATCCTCTGGGTCACGGTCTCCAACACGCTGATGTGGGTCGCCGGCACCATCCTCCTGCCGGTGGGTCTAGGGCTGTTCGTCGCCACCGTCACCTACCGGTCCCGGTGGGGGACGCTGCTGCGGCTGCCCTTCCTCATCCCCTACGCGGTCTCTGGCGCCGGTGTCGCGGTCGTCTGGGGCTTTGTGCTGCAGCCGCACGGCGCGCTGAACGAGGTGCTCGCCTTCCTGCACCTGCCGGGCGGGCACGCCTCGCTGCTGGCGAACCGGCCGGTCAACACCGTAGTGATGATTGTCGCCTCCACCTGGCAACAGGTCGGCGTGAACGCGCTGCTGTTCCTGGTCGGGCTGCAGTCCATCCCGGAGGCGCCGCTGGAGGCGGCGCGGCTGGACGGTGCCGACGGGTGGCGGCTGTTCCGGTACATAACCTGGCCGCTGCTGCGCCCGCTCACCGCGGTCGTGGTGGGTCTGGCGATCGTGGCGAGCCTGAAGACCTTCGACGTTGTCTGGGTGCTGACCCAGGGCGGGCCCGGCCGGTCCTCCGAGACGCTGGCGGTGACGATGTACCGGGACACCTTCGTCGCCAACGAGTACGGCACCGGCTCAACGGTGGCGGTGGTTCTCACCGTCATCGCCGGTATCGCATCCGTCCTGTACCTGCGCGGCCAGCTCAGCTCACGACGAACCGTGGAATGGTGAGGCGATGGGACGCGTAGTCACCCGGGCCATCTTCGCCGTGCTCTGGCTGATCTGGCTGGCGCCGGTCTACCTGCTGGTGGTCAACGCGTTCCGGAGCACCGACGAATATGCGCACGCGTCCATCTGGAGCCCGCCGCACCACTTTGGACTGTGGGCCAACTTCGTGGCGGCCTACCACTCGGCCGGGCTGGGCGGCAGCCTGTACAGCACCGCGCTCTACGCGGTCGTCGCGCCGGCGATCGCGGTGGTGGTCGGCGCGCTGGCCGGGTACGCCATCATCGCGCTGCGGCTGCGGCACGGCTTCGCCTGGTTCGTACTCGTCTTCGGCGGCAGCATTTTCCCGATCCAGATGCTGGTCATTCCGCTGTTCGTCGGGTACGCGCACCTCGACCTGTACGACCACCGGCCGGGCCTGATCCTCATCTACACCGCGGTGAGCGTGCCACTGGCCGCCTTCATCATGCGCAACTTCTTCACTGGAATCTCCTACTCCATCTACGAGGCGGCCGTGATGGACGGTGCCTCCTCGTGGCGCATCTTCTACCGCATCTACCTTCCACTGGCCACCACCGCCTGCGCCGCCATCTTCATCCTGGAATTCACCTTCATCTGGAACGACCTGCTGTTCGGGTTGACGCTGAGCCAGAGCGACAGCGTGCGACCGGTGATGACCGCGCTCTCGTCGCTGCTGTCGCTGTACGCCGGAACCACATACAACATCGTGCTCGCCGCGATGCTGTTCCTCTCGCTGCCGACGATGGCGCTGTTCCTGTGTACGCAGCGGCTGTTCGCCCGCGGCCTGTCACTGGGACAGATCGGTTGACCGGCGCGCGGTCGGCGGGTGTCCCGAACTGTGCCGAGCTGGCCAGTGACCCGCTGGTGCACCGGTACGAAGACATGTTCAACCCCCCCGGCCTGACCAACTTCCTCGGTGCGGTGCAGACCGACCACGATGTGGTGGCGGTCCGTTCGGTGAACTTCCCGCCGTACTCGCACGGGGACACCGTTACCGGGCAGCTGTTCCTGGACGGGCGCCTGGTCCGCTCGTACGGCGCCCCGGTCACGGTGGTGTGGCGGCCGGACCGGGTGACCCGTACCACCACTGTGGACGGTGTCACGGTGACGGCGACGACCGCCTGCCCGCCGGAGACCACCGGCGTGGCGGTGGACATCCGGTTGCGCAACCACGCCGGCTCGCCGCGGCGGGTACGCCTGGGCCTGACCCTGGCCGCCACGGTGACCCGCAGCGCCGGGGCGTGGAACTCCTCCCACCCACCGGCGGAACCGAACGACTGCCGGCCGGTCGCCGGCCGGGCCGCGGTCCTCGCCCGGGCGCGGGGCAGCGCCGCGGCCTGCGTGCAGGGCCTGGAC
>JAFMQQ010000297.1 GCA_017354595.1 Micromonosporaceae bacterium | reverse complement strand
TGCCCAGGTCGGGTGGTTCGTCATCGCACGCAGGCGGTCGACGGTGATGCCGGGCATCAGCTCGTGGACGAGCCGGGCGACAGGCAGTTCGCGCGCCTCGGCGGCCATCGCGAACGCGTTAGCGAGGTCCTTGGACCACCAGGTCAGCCGGAACTCCTCCAGCTCGCGCAGCGTCCGCCCGTCGGTAGGCCCGTCGATCAGGGCGCGGCGCATGCGCGCCGCCGGTACGCCCAGTGCCTCGCCGAACTCCAGTGCCTCCACGAGCACCGCGATCTCGCCCCAGTGCACCAAGTTGTTGACCGTCTTGCCGACCTGGCCGCTGCCGAGCGGGCCCAGGTGGTTGACGGTCGCGCAGAAGGTGTCGAAGACCGGCCGCAGCGCGGCGACCGCATCCTCGTCGCCGCCGGTGAGCAGGTTGATCCGGCCCGCCTCGGCGCCGCGTACGCCGCCGGTGAGCGGCGCGTCCACGACGACCGCCCGATCCCCGAGGATCTCGGCGGCGACCCGGCATGTCGCCGGCGTGACCGAGCTGCAGATCACCAGATATGGTGCCGGGCCCGTGGCAGTGACGAGCTGCGCGGCGTACTCGGTCGCGGCGTCCCGCACGTCCTGATCGCCGGGGACGAAGAGCAGTACCGCCGCGCAGTCGGTGAGCGCGCCGAGGCCGTCAGCGGGGCGGACGCCAGCCGTGGCCAATGCGGCTGTGGCGCTGGGGTCCCGGTCGTGGCCCAGCACCGAAAAGCCGGCGGACGCCAGGTGCCGCGCGACCGGAGCGCCCATTGCGCCGAGCCCGACCACCCCGATGTGATCACCGACTTTGATCATCCGATCCGCCTCGATACGTTTGTTTCGGGCTCCACCCACCCCGCCGGCAGACCCAGACCGCCTTCGCGGCTCCGCGTCCGGCGAAGCGTCGGGCAGTTGGGGACCCGGCTGCCCGCTCCGCCGGTTTGCTCATTATGGTTTGAAGGTCATACCATTGCAACAGGTTACTCGCCAGAAACCCATGTAACAGCGGCTTAGCAGCACGAACACAACCGGTGGCAAGAGATTCGATCACGAACCTTCAGCTCGCTGGCCAACCGGAACTTCCGCGCGTACTTCGTCGGGAGCGCCATCTCGGTCAGCGGTACCTGGATGCAGCGCGTCGCGCAGGACTGGCTGGTGCTCCAGTTGTCGCACAGCGCCGTCGCGCTCGGCGTGGCGACTGCCCTGCAGTTCGCCCCGGTCCTGTTGCTCGGCGCGTGGGGTGGCGCGGTACTGGACCGGATCGACCTGCGGCGTGCCCTGATCGTCACCCAGGCCGCCTCCGCACTGCTGGCCGGGGTGCTCGGCGCGGTAGCGGCCGCGGGGGTGGTCACCTTGTGGATGGTCTATGCGCTGACGCTCGGTCTCGGCGTCGTGACCGCCTTCGACACCCCGGCGCGGCAGGCGTTCGTCGCCGAGATGGTCGGCGTTGAGAAGGTCGTCAATGCACAGTCCCTGTACAGCACCGTGCACAACGGCGGGCGGCTGGTCGGGCCGGCGCTGGCCGGGATCGTGATCGCCTGGTCCGGCGTCGCGGCGGCATTCGCGGTGAACGCGCTGTCGTTCGTCGCGATGATCGTCGCACTCTCCTCAATGGACATTCGCGCGCTGGTCCGCGCTCCCCGACAGGTACGCGCGCCGCGCCAGGTACGCGAGGGCCTGGCGTACCTGTGGGGCGACCCGGAACTGCGTGCATGCATGTTCCTCGTCGCCGTGGTCGGAGTCTTCGGGCAGAACTTCCGGGTCGTCCTACCACTGCTCGCCCAGGACACGTACCACGGCGGGGCGCAGAGCTACGGGTACCTCACCGCGGCGCTGGGTCTGGGTGCAGTGGCCGGTGCGTTGTTCAGCGCGACGCACGGCCGGCCCTCGCCGCGCTGGCTACGGCTCAGCTGCCTGGCGTTCGGGGCCACCAACCTGCTCGTCGCGGTGACGCCGGACTTCCTGCTCGCGCTCGCGGTGATGGTACTGGTCGGCGTCACCAACATCATCGTCAATACGCTCGCCCGGACGATGCTGGTGATCGGCAGCACGCCCGGCATGCGAGGCCGGGTGATGGCGCTCTACAGCATCGTCTTCCTGGGCAGTACGCCGATCGGCGGCCCGGCGGCCGGCTGGGCGTGTCAGGAGTGGGGACCGCGCAGCGCGTTCGTCATCGCCGGGCTCACCGCTGCGGGCGCCGGGGCGCTGGTACTGCTCACATCCCGCGGGCGCGCAGCTTGGCCACGAGATGACGCCACACCGACTGGCTATTGAGGGCCGGGCCGAGGTCGGGCAGCTCGGCGATGTCTCCGGCGGGTACCTCCGCCGGCCGGCTGCCCAGTCGCGCCAGCTCCAGCGTCACTGTGGCGAGGACGTTCAGATCGATGGCGCGGATCACCGCCTCCGCCACGGTCGCCCCGGTCACCGCGATCCCGTGCCCGCGCAGTACGCAGACCGGCTTGTCCTGCATCGCCGCGATCATCTCCCGGGCCAGCTCCGGCCGGTGGATCAGCACCGACCGCGGGTACACCGGCACGCCGGAGAGCGCCATCCGCATCGCTGGGATGTTGTACGAGCCGAAGACCGGACGCAGTTCGAGGCCGGCCAGGCCGCAGAGCAGTACGGCCGGCGGGTGGGCGTGCACGACGGCGTTCACCTCGGGCCGGGCGCGCAGCAGCTCGCCATGGATGGGCAGTTCGTTCGGCACCCGGTAGCCCTCCGACGGGCCGGTGAGTGTTCCGTCCAGGTCGGTCTCCCGTACATCCGGCTCACCGGTGAACATCAGCCCCTGCTCGTCCTCCCCCCGGCAGCGGATCAGCATCCGGTCAACCCCGGTCCGTACGCTGACGTGCCCGAGTACGCCCTCGACGAGCCCCTCCATCGCCAGGATCCGGCAGGCCAGCGCCACCGTCGTGCGCGGATCGGGCATCGCCGCCCCCCTCCGTGTCGCCCTCGCTGTGCGGTCCCGCCCGGCCCTGACCACTTCTAGCGAAAGGCATAATGGTATTACATTTGGCGAGCCGGCCGAGAGAACCCATGCTACGAAAGGAGCCCGATGAGCGGCGGGACACTGATCGTGGGCGCCAGCCAGGCCGGCCTGCAACTGGCGGCGTCGCTGCGGCAGCTCGGCGACGCCTCGCCGATCATGCTGGTCGGGGAGGAGGTGCGCCCGCCGTACCAGCGCCCACCGCTGTCGAAGGGCTTCCTCTCCGGCCAGGCCGCGCTCGACTCGCTGGAGCTGCGGGTCCCCGCCTTCTACGCGGACGCCGGGATCGACCTCGTGTGCGGGGACGCGGTGAGCGAGCTGAACCTGACGGCGACCCCCCCGGGCTCAGGCGTCGCGGTTACCGCGAACGGACGCGAGTTCGCCTTCGACCGGCTCGCCCTGACCGTGGGGGCCAGCGCGCGGCGGCTGCCCGTACCCGGCGCGGACCTGGACGGCATCTGCTTCCTCCGCGACTGCGACGACGCCGTGTACCTGCAGGCCCGGCTCCGTACCGCGGAACGGGTGGTCGTGGTCGGTGGCGGGTTCATCGGCCTCGAGGTCGCCTCGGGGGCCCGGGCGCTGGGCCGGTCGGTCACCCTCATCGAGGCCGCGGACCGGTTGATGGCGCGCTCCGTCGGCTCCGTGGTCTCCGGCTTCTACCTCGAGGCACACCAACGGCGCGGTTTGGACATCCGCCTGTCGTCGGGTGTGTCCCGGTTCGAGGGCGGCGGCGGCCGGGTGAGCGAGGTCGTCCTCTCCGACGGGACGCACCTGCCCGCCGACCTGGTGCTGATCGCGGTCGGCATCCAGCCCCGCACCGAGCTCGCCGAACAGCTCGGGCTCGCCTGCGACGGGGGCATCGTGGTGGACGCGCGAGCCCGTACCAGCAATCCGTTCATAGTCGCCGCGGGCGACTGCACCGTCCAGCCGCACCCGATGACCGGGCAGGGACGGGTCCGGCTGGAGTCGGTACAGAATGCCACCGGCCAGGCGCATGTCGCGGCGGCGTCGCTGCTCGGCCGGTCGGACGGGGCGACTGCGGACCCCTGGCCGGGCGCGGCTCCGCAGGCGTCGCCTGCGCGGGTGCCGTGGTTCTGGTCGGACCAGGGCGACCTCCGGCTGCAGATCGCCGGACTGTCGGCCGGGCACCATGCACAGGTGGTACACGGCAGGCCGGAGCAGGAGCGGTTCTCCGTGCTGTACTACCGCGATGGCCGACTGGTCGCCGCCGACGCGATCAACCAGCCGGCCGATTACATCGCGGTGCGCAGAGCCCTGGCCCAGGGCGCGACGATCGACCCGGACCGCGCCGGCGATCCGGCGGTACCGCTGAAATCGCTGATCCAGAATCCCGCGGGACACCGACCCGGACCGGCCGGGGCCGGGCTCGCGACGCAGGCGTGACCACGGGTTGTGCGGCGCCTCGGGCGTCTGGTCTAATGGACATACCAAAGGAAGAACGGCATCCGCGTACGCATCTGGCAATCGCCGTTGGACCACCGAGAGGACATGGGCTTGTGCCCAAGGTGATCTACATCGACAGCGCCGGCCGCGAGTACGCCCTCGACGCCACCGTCGGCGACACGGTCATGGCGACCGCAGTGAAGAACGGCGTCCCGGGGATCGTCGCGGAGTGCGGCGGCAACTGCTCCTGCGCCACCTGCCACGTATGGGTCGCGCAGGAGTTCGCGCCTCTGGTCGGGCCGCCCGGCGAGATGGAGGAGGACCTGCTCGACATGGGCGTCTCCGAACGGCGCGAGACCAGCCGGCTGTCCTGTCAGATACGCCTTACCGAGGCCATGGACGGCCTGACGGTGGAAGTCCCACCCGAGCAGCCATGACCCGGGGACAGCCCATCACGTGGAAGGGAAGCGG
>JAFMQQ010001073.1 GCA_017354595.1 Micromonosporaceae bacterium | reverse complement strand
GGCCGATCCGGGCCGTTCGCCCCTGGCCGGTACCCGCCACAGCGGTGCCGGCCGCGGGCCAGACCGAGCACAGTGGACAGACACGGTCAGCCGCGGCTGAGGACCACCTTCAACGCACCGGTCTGTGCCGGCTTGGCGAAGACGTCGTACGCGGACATGAACTCGTCCAAGCCGAACCGGTGGGTGACCATGTGGCCGACGTCCAGTTGCCCGGCGGCGAGCATCTTCAGCAGCGTCGGGGTGGAGTACGTGTCCACCAGGCCGGTGGTGATGGTGACATCGCGGATCCACAGGTCTTCCAGGTGGAGGGTGGCCGGCTTGCCGTGCACGCCGACGTTGGCCACCCGGCCGCCCGGGCGTACCAGCGCCGCGCAGAGTTCGAACGACTCCGGCACACCCACCGCCTCGATCGCGACATCGGCGCCGAGCCCGTCGGTGACCGAACCCACCAGTGCCCGTGGGTCGTCGTCCGGCCGCAGCACGATGTCGGCACCGAACTGCTTGGCCGCCTGCAGCCGGCTCTCCGCCGTGTCCACCGCGACGATGTGCGACGGCGAGTACAGCTTCGCGGTCAGGATCGCGGCCAGCCCGATCGGTCCGGCGCCTACGACCACCACGGTCTCGCCCGGCCGCACCTGGCCGTTGAGCACGCCGACCTCGTAGGCGGTGGGCAGGATGTCCGCCAGTAGCACGGCCACATCGTCCGGGATACCCGGTGGCAGCTTGTAGGTGGACAGGTCGGCGAGGGGCAGCCGGGCGTACTGCGCCTGCACTCCGTCGACCAGATGTCCGAGGATCCAGCCGCCACCGCCGCGGCACTGCCCGTAGCTGCCCTTGCGGCAGTACGCGCACAGGCCGCAGGCCGAGATGCAAGAGGCGAGGACCTTGTCCCCCGCGGTCAGCCCGGCGACGGCGGCGCCGACCTCCACCACGGTACCCACCGCCTCGTGACCCAGGATCCGGCCGGGCGTCACCTCCGGTACGTCCCCGCCGAGGATGTGCAGATCGGTCCCGCAGATCGTCACCGCGTCCACCCGGATGACCGCATCCCGCGGGTCGGCGATCACCGGATCGGGTACCTCGCGCCACTGCTTGTCGCCGGGGCCGCCGTACACCACAGCCTTCATCTCGACTCCTCCTACCGCCTCTGCCGCAACTCCCGTCACCCGCGAACCAGCACTGGTCGTGAACGCCCCGACGGGTTCTACCCGGCGGCGCGGCCGGTACGCCGGCACAGGGCGTCCGGCCCTGTCCAACCGGGCCGGACGGGCCGAGGGTGGCTGTGGGAACGGTGCGAAGGAGGCCGGCATGGCCGAGGTGGTGCTCACCGAACTGAGCAAGGTCTTCGCCGGCGGGACGGTCGCCCTGGACCGGGTCGAGCTCACCGTGCACGATGGCGAGTTCATTGTCCTGGTCGGCCCGTCCGGCTGCGGCAAGTCCACGCTGCTGCGCATCATCGCCGGGCTGGAGGAGGCACCGGAGGCAGTGTCACCATCGGCGGCGCGCCGGTGG
>JAFMQQ010001072.1 GCA_017354595.1 Micromonosporaceae bacterium | reverse complement strand
GCCTGCTGCTGGTCACCGTGACACCGGTGGCGCTGGCCGCCGTCGGGCTGGTGCATCCGCGTTCGCTCAACCCGGCGACCGCCGCGATGTGGGCCGACATGCACGTCTGGCTGCTGCCGGTATTCCCGCTCGTCACGCTCGGCTTCATCGTTCCACTATGGACAAGGCCGGGGCGCAACCTGGCCGGTACCGCCACCATCGCGGCCTGGCTGTTCGCTTTCGGGTACGCGTGCTTCTACACCGGCCTGGACGCGGTGGCCGGTATCGGCGCCGGTACCGCCGCCCGTTCAGTGGCACCCGGCACGAACCTGGGACCGGTGGTCACCCCGCTGTTCCATGCCGGTGACCGGCTCGGGCACTGGGGCGCGTACGCCTTCATCGCCGCCTCCGTGGCGGCCACGGTGGCGCTGGCCACCACGGCCGGCTGGCGCGCGGTACCCGGTGGGGTCGTGCTCGTGGTCGCCGGGTACTCGTTCATCGACAGCCATATCTTCTACCCGCGCGGCGTACTGACGATGCTGGGATTCGCGCTGGGTTTCGCCCTCCTGGCCTGGGCGAGCCGGCATCCGCGGAGGCGGGTCCAGTCAGGCGAACCAGTGCAGCGCCTGGCCGTGCGGGCGGGCCCAGGCTAGCGGTCTCCCGTCGAGTGCGAGCAGGTGGTGCGCGGCGTCGCCCGGTGGCGCCGGCAGCCCGGCCGCGGGCAGCACCTCCGGTGCTTCGCTCGCGATCCAGTGGCCGGGCAGCTCGCGTACCGTCGCGGTGAAGGCCCGCCGTCGCGCGGCCGGAACCTGGTACAGCACGGCGGTGTGGAACACCACCAGCGTGGCGCCGGCCGGTGCCTGCGCGGCCAGTGCCGGCAGATCGTCGAGCAGGTCGCCGCGGACCAACCTCGGCGGCTGCGCCGCGACCACGGCCGCGGCCTCGTGCAGCCGCGCCCGGCGGTGTTCCTGCTCCGGCCAGATCAGAGCGTCCAGCCAGGCCAGGTCGGCCGGGTCGGTCACATCGAGCGGATTCAGGTCGAGGCCGGCCCGCCACACCACGGTCGGTCTGCTCGCCGGCGGCGCCGTCCCGGTGAGGTCACAATCAAGCAGGGGTACGCCGGAGCCGATGCTGTGCTCGCCATACCGGTAGGCGTACCGGTCGGGGTACAGGCACAGGCCGGCCGAGGCACCGACCTCCAGCAGCGCCAGCGGCTGGGGCAGCGCGGCGAGCACCGGCAGCAGTACGGCGCACCGCCCCACCTCGTTGGTCTGCGTGGCCCGAGCCCCCATCGCGGCCGCGATCGCCGGCCAGTTCGCCCGCGCGAACCCGAGGAACCCGGCCGGATCACCGACCGGTCCACCGAGCAGGCGTACCACTCCGAAGAGGAGGTTCGGCTGCCGTTTGGCGGGTGGCAGAGTGTCGAGGAGTGCGAGCACCTCATCGTCCCGGGCAACCGCGAGCGAGAGGCGCTCGTAGCTGGGCGATTCACCTCGCGCCTCGCGTACGGCGAACTGCTCGTACCAGTCGGCGG
>JAFMQQ010001071.1 GCA_017354595.1 Micromonosporaceae bacterium | reverse complement strand
CGGGTGGTGTACGCGCCGGACGCCGTGGCCTGGACCGAGGTACCGGCGAGCCTGCACCAGCTGTGGCGCCAGCGGTACCGGTGGTGCTACGGCACGATGCAGGCGATGTGGAAGCACCGCCGGTCGGTGGTGGAGTCCGGATCCGGCGGGCGCCTGGGCCGCCGTGGCCTGCCGTACCTGCTGCTGTTCCAGGTGTTGTTGCCGTTGTGCGCGCCCGCGCTCGATCTGTTCGGTCTTTACGGTGTGCTGTTCCTGCCCGTGGCGAAGGCCGCGGCTGTCTGGTGTGGACTGCTCGCGGCGCAGACCCTGACCGCCGCCTACGCGCTGCGCCTGGACGGGGAACGCGTCGGGCCACTGCTCAGCCTGCCACTCCAGCAATTCGTCTACCGGCAGCTGATGTACCTGGTCGTCATCCAGTCAACCATCATGGCGCTGGCCGGTGGACGGCTGCGCTGGCACCGGATGCACCGCACCGGCGCGGCCACCGCACACGCCCGCCGGGCGGTACCGGTCCGCTGAACCGCCGGATCCTCCACTGTGGATCCGGCACCGTCACCGGCTGGCCGAGCGGGTCAACCCGGTACTGCGTCGGCGATCGCGGTCTGCAGCGCAACCTCCACCATCTGGTCGAAGGTCTGCTCGCGGTCCGCCGCGCTGGCGGCTGCGCCGGTGCGGATGTGGTCGCTGACGGTCAGCAGAGTCAGCGCCCGGGCGCCGAACCGGGCCGCGACGGTGTACAGCGCCGCGGTCTCCATCTCCACCGCCAGCACCCCGTACGCCGCCAGCTTGTCGAACAGGTCCGGCCGGTCGGTGTAGAAGGCGTCCGCCGCGAAGACCTGACCCACCCGCATCGCGATCCCCCGCTGCGCCGCCACGTCCACCGCGGTACGCAGCAGCCCGAAGTCCGCCACCGGCGCGTAGTCGACCAGCCCGTCGAAGCGCACCCGGTTCATCGCCGAGTCGGTGGAGGCTGCGCTCGCCGCGATCACGTCCCGCAGTTGGAGGTCCTGCGCCAGCGCCCCACAACTGCCCACCCGCAGCAGGGTCCGCACGCCGTACTCGCTGAACAGCTCGTGCGCGTAGATCGACGCCGATGGCATGCCCATGCCCGAACCCTGTACCGACACCAGCACGTCGCGGTACCGGCCGGTGTACCCGAGCATGTTGCGCACCGTTGAGTAGCAGGTCGGCTCCTCCAGGTACGTCTCGGCGATCCACTTCGCGCGCAGCGGATCGCCGGGCAGCAGTACCCGCGGCGCGATGTCCTCGGGCTTGGCGCCGATGTGGATGCTCATGCCGCAGATCCTGCCAGCCCGCCCGCGCCGTGGCTGGCTCGCCTGGCCGTGCCCGGGTCGGCTCGGCGCGCCCCGGTCCGGCCGGGTCGGGTACCCTTCTCTGCGGTGGCGTGTCCGAGCGGCCTAAGGAGCGCGCCTCGAAAGCGCGTGAGGGTTTGCGCCCTCCGCGGGTTCAAATCCCGCCGCCACCGCTTGCACCTCTCCGGTTCGGTCATTGG
>JAFMQQ010001070.1 GCA_017354595.1 Micromonosporaceae bacterium | reverse complement strand
CGAGATCGTGGTCGAAGCGGGCAAGACGTGGACCACCGACAACCCGTTCCCGCTCGCGCTCGATCCGGCCGACATCTTCTGACCAGGCATCACAAGCGCAGCGAGTCCGGGGCGTGCAGGCGCAGCATCGTGGTCGCCACATTCACCGGTACCCGCCGGCGGGTGGCGACCGATACACCGACCATCACCGTGAAGGCCAGTGGCACCGTCCACGCCGCCGGCTCACCGATCAGAATTGCCGGCCAGCCGGTGAGCGCCGGCCCGGCAAGGCTGATCACCACTGAGACCACCGCGGCGCCGCCGCCCACCAGGACGCCCGCCGCGGCGCCGGTACCGGTCAGCCCGCGCCACCAGATGCCGAGCACCAGCAGCGGGCAGAAGCTCGACGCGGCGACCGCGAACGCGAGCCCGACCACCTGCGACACGTCCAGCTCCGCGCCGTGCACGGCCAGCAGGACCGGGACGATACCGCCGGCGATCGCAGCCACCCGGAAGTCGCGCACGGAACCGTCGACCTCCGCCTTGGGGCGGCTCCGCAGGCGTCGCCACCCGTGCCCGATCACGTCGGTGGACAGCACCCCCGCGACGCTGGTGAGCAGGCCCGAAGAGGTGGAGAGGAAGGCGGCGAAGGCGCCCGCGGCGACCAGCGCGCCGAGCAGCCGCCCCAGCTGCCCGCCGCCCAGCGCCGCGCCGGGCAGCACCAGCACCACCGCGTCGGTCTGCCCGGTCATCATCAACGCCGGCGTGTAGACCCGGCCCAGCACCCCGTACAGGGTGGGCAGCAGGTAGAAGAGACCGACCAGGCCGAGCACGAACAGAGTGGTACGCCGCGCCGCCGCGCCATCGCGGTTGGTGTAGAAGCGGACCACGACGTGCGGCAGGCCCATGGTGCCCAGGAAGGTGGCGAGAATCAGCGAGTACGTGGCGAGCAGGCCGCGCTGGCCGAGGCCGGAGGCGCTGGGCAGCAGCCAGTCCGGCCCGAGTGCGACGTCCGACCCGCTGACCGCCGGGATCGGGGTACCGGCGGCGAAGACCTTGGTCGCGTGCGCCGGTACGTCCACTGTGGACTGATCGGGAAAGGTGAGCCGGGCCGGCTGCTCGAAGACCACGGTGGTCTGCTTGGCGAAGGTCTCTCCCGCCGGTGGGGCGAGTGCCGGCCGCCCGTCGGTCTGCCAGTGCAGCAGCAGGAACAGGATCGGTACCAGCAGCGCGGTCAGCTTCAGCCAGTACTGGAACGCCTGGACGAAGGTGATCGACCGCATCCCGCCCAGCGCCACGTTCGCGGTCACCACCACGCCGACCAGCACCGCCCCGGTGGCGTACGGCGCGCCGGTGACGGTACGCAGGGTCAGCCCGGCGCCCTGCAGCTGAGGCACCAGGTACAGCCAGCCAATCATGATCACGAACGCGGTGGCCAGCTTGCGCAGCCGGGTGGAGCGCAGCCGCATCTCGCAGAAGTCGGGCACGGTGAACGCACCGGACCGGCGCAGCGGCGCGGCCACGAACAGCAGCA
>JAFMQQ010000296.1 GCA_017354595.1 Micromonosporaceae bacterium | reverse complement strand
CGTCCACCCGGCCGCCGGCCAGTTGATCACGCGTAGACTCGCCGGGTGCATCCCGCATGGTTGTCCGCCGAGGTATTTCAGGCCATCGGCTCGCGCCGCGTCCTCGTCTCCGGCGAGGGGCTGCTGGTTGACACGGTCCGCAGCGAGGTTACCGGCGCCTGCGAACGCTTCGGTGGCGCACTGGTCAGCGAAGGCCCGGCGGAACTGACCCTCATCCTGCGCGACGGGGCCGGCGACGAAACCGGCCCGGTCGGCGACGACGGTTACCTGCTGGAGCGCCGGGACGGCGCGACGTCGGTGGTCGCCGGTGGTCCGGCCGGCCTGCTCTACGGGCTGTTCGCAGTGGTACGCCTCGGCGAGGCAGGGTTCGGCGCCGACTTCGCCGCGCAGGCGCACCGGCCGGCGGTAGGGCGGCGGATGCTCGACCACTGGGACAACGTCGCCGTACACCCCGTGATGAACCAGGTGGAGCGGGGCTACGCCGGCGGCTCCATCTTCTGGCGCGACGGTGCGGCGCGGCACGATGTCGCGCGGGTGCGGGCCTACGCGCGGCTGCTCGCCTGCTGCGGTATCAACGCCATCACCGTCAACTGCCCCAATGTGCACGCGACCGAGGCGCTGCTGCTGACCGACCGGCTCGGCGACGTCGCTGAGATCGCCGGCATCCTGCGCCGGTACGGGATCGCGGTGCACCTGTCGGTGAACTTCAACTCCCCGATGATGGTCGGCGGGCTGCCCACCGCCGATCCGCTCGACGATCGGGTGCGGGCCTGGTGGGCGGAGGCGACCCGGCGGGTGTACCAGGCGATCCCGGACTTCGGCGGCTACCTGGTGAAGGCGGACTCGGAGGGGCAGCCCGGACCGTACGGGTACGGGCGGGACCACGCCGACGGCGCGAACGCGCTCGCCGACGCGCTCGCCCCGCACGGTGGCGTCGTGCACTGGCGCGCCTTCGTCTACAACCACCGGCAGGACTGGCGCGACCGGTCCACCGACCGCGCGAAGGCGGCCTTCGACAACTTCGCGCCACTTTCCGGCAAGTTCCGGGACAACGTCATCCTGCAGGTGAAGTACGGTCCGATCGACTTCCAGACCCGCGAACCGATCTCACCGGTGATCGCGGCGATGCCGGGCACCCGGGTGGGCCTGGAGCTACAGGTGACCCAGGAGTACACCGGCCAGCAGAAGCACGTCTGCTACCTTGGTCCACAATGGAGCGAGATACTCGGGTTCCGGTTCTGGGGACCCGAGGGGCACACCCTCGCCGAAGTGGTCGACGATATCGTCGCGGTGTCCAATGTGGGCGATGACGACTTCTGGACCGGACACCCGCTCGCACAGGCCAACCTGTACGCCTTCTGCCGGCTGGCCTGGGCGCCCGAAGCCGATCCGGTGTCCATTCTGGACGAATGGGCCGGGCTGACGTTCCCGAACGCGCCGCCGGCGCTGCGGGAGGCGCTGCACGACATCATGGACGGTTCGTGGCTGACCTACGAGCGCTACACCGCGCCGCTCGGCGTCGGGTTCATGGTCCGGCCCGGGCACCACTACGGGCCGGATGTGGACGGGTACGAGTACACGCCGTGGGGCACGTACCACTTCGCCGACCGGTACGGCATCGGCGTGGATCGCACCCGGGCGACCGGTACCGGATTCACCGGCCAGTACCCGCAGCCGTGGCGGGACGTGTACGAGTCCCTCGACCAGTGCCCGGACGAGCTGCTGCTCTTCTTCCACCACGTGCCGTACACGCACCTGCTGCACAGTGGCGCCACGGTGATCCAGCACATCTACGACACCCACTTCGCCGGAGTGTCCGAAGTGGAGGCGATGCGCGACCGGTGGGCGCAGGTCGGCGGGTTGGTGGATCCGGCGCTGGACCAGCGGGTAAGCGAGCGGCTGGACGAGCAGCTGCGCTGCGCCAGGGAGTGGCGCGACCAGATCAACACGTACTTCTTCCGCAAGTCCGGGGTACCCGACGAGAAGGGGCGCCGGATCTACTGACCCGGCGACATCCGCCCCGGTTCCAGTCGCCGTTGCGTGACGATGGCGGCGCCGATCCAGGCGATGGCGTACATGACCAACGGCGTGACCACCAGCCTGATGACGTTGCCGGCGAGCTCGTCGCTGAGCAGGTAGCTGGCGACATCCGGGTAGCCGCTGTATGGAAAGTTGTGGATGTCGTACGGGTCGGTCAGCGTGAATGAGTGGCTGAACTGCACCGGCGTCACCGCCGCGACGAAGTCGATCGGCGCGGCGAGGATCGCCACCAGCAGACCCGCCTGCGCACCGCTGCGGCGGCTGCGCGTGCTGGCGCCGACGGCGATGGCGGTACACAATGTCGCCCCGACCAGGGTCTGTGAGATCGGTGGTTTCACCGCCGCCGGCGGCAGCGCAGTCCACACCGCGATGGTTGCTGTGGCACCCGCGACCCCACCCCACAGCACCGCCCGCACGCCGCCGCTCTTGACGGTCACCCACCGGCCCGCGATCAGGTAGCCGCACAGGGTCACCGCGAGTACGACGGAGTAGACATGCGTCTGGTCCCGGGTGGCCGCCGGGTGGGTTGCGGCCGCAACTATGACGATGCCGGTGACGGCGACCAGGCCGGCCACCGCCACCGCGCTGGCGAACAGCGCGGCCCGACCGGACGGCAACCGCGGCGACCGGCAGGCGACGGCGACGGCGTGCCCGGAGACCAGCAAGCCCAGTGCCGCCACGAACACGCCGATCGTGGGCACCAGCCAGACCGAGGCGAGCGTCGCCAGTACGGTCACCACGATCCCGACGGCGGCGGTGGCCCGGACCGCACCGGGCCTGGCCGCGGGCGGGAACAGGACGACCCGCAGCACGCCGGCGGCGAACCGCCATCGCTGGCGCGCGTCCTGGATCGCGGCCAGCTCGGCGACCAGTGCCCGTCCCCAGGCGTGGCGCTGTGCCGGGAGGCGGCGTACCGCGCCGGCGACGATCCACCCCGGCACATCGGGCTTAGTGCCACGGCTGCTCGTCACGGGCTCCTCCTAAAGCTCCCGGCGGCGGGTACGCACGACTCCGACTGCGCCGAAGACTAGCGTGTACCCGAGCATCACGAGCAGGCCGACCCACTGCGGTGGCGCATGCTCGAACGCCTGCCCGGGTGTGATCATCACCAGCGACGCGACCGCGGGCGCGACGACCAGCGCGCCGAGGACCCAGGTGTGGTGGTAGGCCAGATAGATCAGGTTGAAGACGGCCGCGACCGCCGCCACCCCGCCCAGATACACCAGCAGACCCGTGATCACGGCAGCGACCTGGGCCCGGAACAGGGTGCCGAGCCCGACCCCGAAGACCGCCCACATCGCGTACCCGAGCAGGTTCAGCAGCATCGACCGCAGCGGTACCGGGTCGCCGAAGTTCATATTGAAGTGCTCGATGCTACGGATGTAGATCGTGGTGCCGATCATATTGATAATGGTCGACACCATCCAGAACAGCACTCCGAGCCCGGCGCCGGCCGCGAACTTCGCTCCGATCACCATGCCTCGCCGCGGGTTGGCCAGGAACGTGGCCATCGCGGTCTGGTGCGCGTACTCGTTGGTGACCGTCAGCACGCCGAGCAGCATCGTCAGCAGGCCGCCGAGGAACTGGCCGGAGGTCAGCATGTCCCCGGTGATCGCGGCGTGCCCGGCGTAGGTACGCGCGCGCACGGCATCGGCCGCCGCCTGTGCCCGTTCGCCGGCCGGGTACTGGTCCAGCGGCGGGTGCAGCTCGTAATGGTGCGAAGCCCCGTTGCGGACCAGCGACCAGGCGGTGATCAGCACGATGGCGATCAGGAACAGCCACCACACCTTCGTGGTGCGGATCTTCAGGATCTCCGCCTGCACCTGCCACAGTGGACTCGTCCGGGTGTGGCGGTCGCGGGCCAGCGCCGGACTCTCCATTGTGGTCACCGGATGCCCGCCTCACCGCTGGTCAGTTCGAGGAAGACCGCCTCCAGATCGGGGCGCTGCGTGGCGAGCTGTTCCAGGCTGATCCCGGCCCGGTTGGCCGCGTCGCCGACCGCGGCCGCGTCCACGCCGCTGACGTAGAGGTCGCCACCGGCGCCGGAGGTGACGACCGCGGCCCCGCCCAACTCCGCCTTCAGCTTCTCCGGCTCGGGTGTCCGTACCAGGATCCGGCTCGCCCGTGCCGGCGAGCCCAGCACCGCGTCGATACTGCCCTGGGCGACCAGCCGCCCGCGCGCGATGATGACCACATCATCCGCGAGCGCCTGCACCTCGGCGAGCTGGTGGCTGGAGACCAGGACCGTGCGGCCCCGGTCGGCCAGGCCGCGCAACAGGTCACGCAGCCAACGGATGCCCTCGGGATCCAGGCCATTGGCCGGCTCGTCGAGGATGAGCACCTGGGGGTCACCGATCAGCGCCGCCGCGATGCCCAGCCGCTGCCGCATCCCGAGCGAGTATCCCTTGAACGCCCGCCGGCCGGAGGCGGTGAGCCCGACCAGAGCCAGCACCTCGTCGGCCCGCTCCACGGGTACCCCCGCGGCGCGGCAGAGCACCCGCAGGTGGTCGCGTCCGGTACGGCCGCGGTGTGCCGCACTGCCCTCCAGTACCGCGCCCACCCGGCGGGCCGGCCGGTCCAGTTCGCGGTAGCGCATGCCGCCGATCGTCGCGGTCCCCGCGGTCGGCGGAGCCAACCCGAGCAGGATGCGCAGGGTCGTGGTCTTGCCGGCACCGTTGGGTCCCAGGAAGCCGGTGACCCGGCCGGGCTCCGCCGTGAACGTCAGGTCGTCGACGGCCACCACGCGGCCGTACCGCTTGGTCAGCCCCGAGACCGCGATGGGCGTCGGCGGGCCGGGGGGTCTGGCCCGGCTCCACACCGGGAGCGTGGCTACATC
>JAFMQQ010001069.1 GCA_017354595.1 Micromonosporaceae bacterium | reverse complement strand
GCAGGTCAGCCATTGGAGCGGCGCCGATCACGATCGTGGTACCGCCATTCTCCGCCAGTACCAGCGCCTGGTTGCCGTCGCGCGCCACCGGGTACTCGCGCCACTGCCGGCCGCCGATCTCAACCAGGGAACCGGGGCGCGCGTCCTCCCCCAGCTCGGCCGGGAGCAGAGCGTCGGCCGGGCGGTCGCTCTCCACCAGTTGCACCCCTCCCCCACCGGGCGTCACGTACCCGACCCGCAGGGTGCCGGCACCCCCCTGGGTGGCGTACGCGTAACTGATCGCCGACCAGCCGCCGGGCAACCCACCCGGCTCGTGCACCGGGAAGCGCCCGGCGTGCCGCGCATCGTCGAATGCGGAGACCGGGTCGACGGCTCGCGGATGGTCACCGTTGAAGACGACCTGGTACGCGCCCAACAGGAGCAGGATCGGCAGCAGCAGCACCGCCATCGACAGCACCATGTCGCGCGGACGCCGGCGGGCCGCCGCCCGGCTACCCGCCGCAACCGCTCCACCGGCCGCAATCGGGCTACCCGCCGCCTCGGCGGGTTCGCCGCCCGCGTCCTCGCCCGGCGCTGCCTGCGTGGTCTCCGACGTCACGCCTCCATCTTTCCACCGGTACCGGCCGGGCCGATGGCGGCCGCCGGGCCCGAGCCGCCCGAAGCACAGGGTCACCGGCGCGATACACGCGCGCGATCCTGAAACGCGTGCCAGTATTCGAGCATCCCCCTGTACCGAATGAGGAGCGTGATATGGGACCGCGGAGCACGCGGAAGCCGCAGGAGCTGGACCGGAACCTGGCGCTGGAACTGGTCCGGGTGACCGAGGCGGCGGCGATGGCCGCCGGCCGCTGGGTCGGCAGGGGCGACAAGGAGGGCGGGGACGGCGCAGCGGTGGATGCCATGCGCCGCCTCATCAACTCGGTCTCGATGAGCGGCGTGGTCGTCATCGGCGAAGGCGAGAAGGACAACGCGCCGATGCTGTTCAACGGCGAGCGGGTCGGCGACGGTACCGGCGCCGAGGTGGATGTCGCGGTGGACCCGATCGACGGTACGACGCTGATGAGCAAGGGCATGCCCAACGCGCTCGCCGTGATGGCGGTGGCCGAGCGCGGGGCGATGTACGACCCGAGCGCGGTCTTCTACATGGAGAAGCTCGCGGTCGGGCCGGACTGCGCCGACGTGATCGACATCAACGCCGGTGTGACCGAGAACCTGCGCCGCATCGCCACGGTCAAGCGCTCGGGCGTCTCCGACGTGACCGTGTGCATCCTGGACCGGCCCCGGCACCGCGAGCTCATCCAGCAGGTACGCGACGCCGGTGCCCGGATCAGGTTCATCTCCGACGGCGACGTGGCGGGTGCGATCAGCGCGGCGAGCGAGAACTCCGAGACCGACGTGCTGATGGGCGTCGGGGGTACGCCCGAGGGCATCATCGCCGCCTGCGCGCTGAAGTGCATGGGTGGTGCGATCCAGGCGAAGCTGTGGCCGCGGGACGATGCCGAGCGGGAGAAGGCG
>JAFMQQ010001068.1 GCA_017354595.1 Micromonosporaceae bacterium | reverse complement strand
AGCCGCTGGTGCAGCCGGTGTAGCCATCCGACGGCATGGTCTCCGAGTACCCGGTGAAGGAGAGCCCGGCGGCGATCAGTTCGGAACCCAGGTTGGCCCCGCTGTACGTGTGCGGGCACGAATCATCGGACAGGCCCTGGGTGGATCCGGAGAACAGAGCCAGGTAGTTGGGTTCGCTCGGGTGCGCCATGCCGAAGGACATGGTGAACTTGGCACCGGTGTTGCCGAGCGAGTTGAGGTACGGGGCGGTGGCACGCCCGTTGATCTGGTTATATGAGTGGTTCTCGTCGATGAGAATCACCACGTGGTCCGGGCGGGGCAGGGCTGCCGGCGCGACTGCGGCATGGCCGGCGATGGGGATGGGGATGGCGATGGCTGCGGCCCCTGCCGCGGCGGCGATGATGCTGGCTCTCCTCACAGAGACCTCCCAGGAGTCGGTGGTACCGCAAGGTTCGAACACCAACATTACATCTACATACGTCTCCGTAAAGGCGCGGCCAACTGGCCGAGTAGACCGGGTGCCCACCAGTTCCACCGGCCCAGCAGGCGCATCGTCGCCGGTACCAGCAGGGCGCGGACCAGCGTCACGTCGACCAGGATCGCCGCGATCATGCCCACCCCGATCAGCTTGATGAAGCCGGTGCGGCCGGTGCTGAAACCCACCACCACAACGATCAGCAGCAGCGCGGCGGAGGAGATGATCCGCCCGGTGCGCTGCAGCCCGGTCGCCACCGCGGTGGCGTTGTCGGCGCCCGCGTCCCACTCCTCCCGTACCCGGGACAGCAGGAAGACCTCGTAGTCGGTGGCGAGTCCAAACAGGACGGCGACCATCAGGATCGGGTCGGTCGGTTCGATGAACCCGGTCGCGGTATAGCCGAGCCAGTCCGCGAAGTGGCCGTCCTGGAAGATGACGACCACGACGCCGAAGGCGGCGCCAAGCGACACCAGGTTCATCAGCACCGCCTTGACCGGAAGCACCACCGAACCGAATGCGGCGAACAGCAGCACCAGCGCGACCAGCACCACAACCAGCACCATCCAGGGCAGCCGCGCGCCCAGGCCGTGCAGCTGGTCGGCGAGGTCCGCGGTGTACCCGGTGACGCCGACCGTGGCGCCTGGCGGCGCGCGTACCGCCCGGATCTCCCGTACCACCTGGATCGCCGCCGAGCCGTTCGGGTCGCCCGGATAGTCCACAGTGAACAGTGTCGAGTCGGCCCGGGTCGCCACCAGCCCAACGTCGGCGACCCCGGGCAGGGCGGAGATCTGTGCCGCGAGTGCCGAGGCCCCGGCCTGGTCGGCGCCGGTGGTGAGTAGCTCGATCGGCTCCGGCCTCGCTTGCGGGAACCGCGCGGTGAGCGCGTCGGCGACCGCTCGGCTCTCGATGCTGGCCGGCACCACGCGCGCGTCGACACCGCCGAACCGGATGTGCGCCACCGGCGCGGCGAGCACCGCGAGCACGGCCAGCGCCCCGACCAGGTACCACCACGGCCGGCGCATCACGCTGCGGGCCAGCCG
>JAFMQQ010001067.1 GCA_017354595.1 Micromonosporaceae bacterium | reverse complement strand
CCGAGCCGGCCGCCGCCGGTTGCCCGGCTGGTATCCCGGCACCGGCCGGGCGGCCGATCGCGGCCGTACCGTGGCCGCAGCGCCGGTACCAGCCGCAGCGGCTGGCCGGCGTATCCGAAGGCGCCGGGGTGACCGTCGCGGTCATCGACTCCGGCGTCGACGCACACCACCCACAGCTGCGCGGCCGGGTGATCCCCGGCCATGACTATCTGCCCGGCGCGGAATCCGGCGACGGCCGGGTGGATTGCGTCTCGCACGGCACCGCGGTGGCGAGCATCATCGCCGGCGCGCCGGTCGCCGGCATCGGCTTCGCCGGACTCGCGCCGGGCGTCCGGATCCTGCCGCTTCGGGTGACCGAGACGGTCGAGGGCGGTACCGCCGGCCGGCCCGGTACCGCCGCCGGGCTGGCCGAGGCGATCGGCGCCGCGGTACGCGACGGGGCACGGGTGCTGAACATCTCCATGCTGCTGCACCAGGACGATCCGCAGGTGCGTGCGGCGGTCGCCGAAGCGGTCCGGCGAGGTGCGGTACTGGTGGCCGCGGTCGGCAACGAGCACGCCGGTCGCACGGCTGGCGGCGCCGACCCGGTTCCGTACCCGGCCGGCTATCCGGGAGTCCTCGGCGTGGGTGCGGTCGACGAGAACGGCGAGCGGATACCGGGCTCCCAGGTCGGGTCCTATGTGGACATCATGGCCCCGGGAGTCGGGGTCACCGTGGCGGTCGCCGGCGGTGGGCTCGGCATCGCCAGCGGTACCAGCTATGCGACCGCGTTCGTATCCGCGACCGCGGCGCTGGTCCTCGCCCGGACGCCGCTTAGCGGACAGGCGGTGGTGGACCGGATCCTCAGCACCGCGGACCCCGTACCGGACGGGTCACCCAGCCAGCGGTACGGCTTCGGGATCCTCAACCCGTACCGGGCGGTTACCGGAGTCGCGGCGGGGCGGGAGCCGGCCGGTGTCCCGGTCGGCGCGCCGGTCGCGCCGGGCTCCGGCAGCACGGGTCCGGGTACCGCGAAGGACCGTACGACCGCGGTCGTGCTGGCCGCCACCGGACTCGGGTCGGCGGCCCTGGTGCTGTTCCTGGCGGTCATGCTGCCACGCGGCGCCCAGCGGGAATGGCGAGCCGGCCGGGATTAGGCTTCCCGGCCGGCGCCATCACCTACGACTATTGGAAGAGGCCGGTGTTCCGCTTCTCCGTTGCCGTGTAGTCGCTCGCGGAGTCGTCCACCGCCGCCTTGATGTTGCGCAGGATGATCGACAGGTCCTCCGCCGCCTGGCGCCAGCGCGCCTGCCGGGTGTCGTATGCCTGCCGCGCGTCGCCGTCCCAGGTCGCCACGAGCGGCGCGGCGTCCCGCTCCAGCTGCGCGAGCTGGGTCTCCAACGCGCCCAGCGCCTGCTGGATGTCGGTGCTCGCCTGGTGCAGCGCGGCGAAATTGACCAGCAGTGTGTCGCCGTTGCTCATCTGGTCCTCCCCTTGTCGTCCGGTGGTCCTCTATCGCGTGTGCTCAGTCGCGTGTGC
>JAFMQQ010001066.1 GCA_017354595.1 Micromonosporaceae bacterium | reverse complement strand
CGGACCTTGACCGCGTAGCTGCTGGCGGTCACGAACTTGTTCCGGGTCACGGTGTTGGACGAGCTGAAGTGCGTGATGTACAGGTCGTGGATCGCGCCCGGACTGGTCGTGTTCTCGACCTGGCTGAAGGTGTTGTTGTCGATGGTGTTGTTGGAGGAGTCGGTGAACAGGATCGCGCCGTAGCCCCAGGTGGCGTTGGTGTACTTGTTGCCGATCTGCTCGAACGACATCCCGAACACCGTGTTGCCGTTGACCCCGGCACTCGGCTTGATGTACATCGGCGGGCTTTCGCTGTCGAGGTACGTGTGCCCGGTCTGGCCGTCGAAGGTGATGCCTCCGGTGTAGTCGCGCACCCGCAGGTAGTAGAAGCGCAGGCCGGTGGTACCCCCGTTGTGGAATGCATCGGACGACCCGGGCAGCAGCGCCCGGAACCACCAGCCGGCGGGGTGCACGCCGCCCGAGGTGGTGTTGGTGAAGACCGGGTCGCCGGCCGCCGGCCGGCCGCCGCCGGCCACATATCCGTGGGCCGTGAACGAGATCGTGTGGCCCGGAAGGTAGAAGGTCCAGTCGGTCTGCCCGACCGTGTAGTTGCCCTGCAGGATGTCGACCACCACGTCGGTGGCCGGCTTGGCGGCGCGCAGCACCGCCTGCACGCGACTCATCGTCAGCACGGGCGAGGACGCGGTGAGGCCGCTGTTGGCATCCGAACCCCCGCTGGCCGACGGCGCCATGTACACGTTGAAGGTCGTCGCCGCGAGGGCCGACGGGACGACCAGCACGCCGGCCACAGCCACCACAGCCGCGGCGGCGATCGACAGCAGGATTGCGCGATAACGTTTGAGCACGCTTACTCCAGTTCGGCGGATGGCAAAGATCGACCAAGACCGTATCGATGTGGTGTAGCGCCGCCGTAGCACGGTTGTAGCGCCACTGTAGGGTACGCGTACCGTAGGCCGCCGGAGCGCAGCGTAGTCAGCAGTCGGCCCTGGTGAGGTCGGCGTCATCCGGTACCGTCTCGCCGGCCCGCAGCCGCACCTTGCTGACCGCGATCGTGTACCCGTCCTTCGCCACGATCACGGTCAGCGGGTTGGCGGCCGAGTCGATCCAGTACGAGTACCGCCCATCCGCCGCGGTGACCAGGCTCAGGTTGCCCGCCGCGGTGTCGATCTGCACCGTGGCACCGGGCAGCGGCGCGGCATCGCCCGCGCAGGAGACACCCTGCACCAGCCCGGCGATCCGGCCCCACCGCTTCGGCGCGGCCACCTCGAAGCTGACCCCCACGGCCGGCGACGGGTACGGCGTGTCCTCCAGTACCAGCAGCCCGGCCGTGTACGTGCCCGGCTGGGCGAGCACCGTGGAGTCCACGGTCACCCGGATGGTCAGGCTGGCGCCGGGATTCAGGCTCGCCGTCGGCCGGTCGACCGAGAGCCAGTCGACATCCACCGCGTCGTCACAGTCGTCGAAGCCCGGCAGCTGCTCGACCTGGCGGGTCGGTGTCAAGCCGCCGGTCGAGCCACCG
>JAFMQQ010001065.1 GCA_017354595.1 Micromonosporaceae bacterium | reverse complement strand
CGCCGCGCACCGCGACCGTCGGCCCGCTCTCTGACGCTTTCTATGTTTGTCAAGGGTTTGCGGGCGGCTTCATCGACCGGGTCAGTTGGCGGTAGAGCTCACGGGCGATGTAACGCTTGAGGCAGCGGCGGATCTCGCGTGGGCTCTTGCCTTCGGTCGTGCGGCGCTGGATGTAGTCGCGGGTTCGTGGACAGCTGCGCATGCGGCTCAGGGGATGGTGTGGATGGCCTGGTTGAGGGCTCGGTCGCCGCAGCGGTTGAGCCGGTGCCGGATGGTGCGGCCACTGCTGGCCGGAATCGGGTTGGCGCCGGCCAGGGCGGCGAACGCCGCCTCGTTGCCGCACCGGCCGGGGTGGGAGAAGCTGACCACGGCCTGGGCGGCGCTGACCGGGCCGACACCGTAGCGGCCGGTGATGCCGGGGCGACTTCCTCGACGATGGCCAGCAGCTGCTTGCGGTTGGCGGCCTGCCCGGTGAGGTGGTGCGCACCGCAGTCCTCACCTGGGCAGACCGCGCCCGGCTAGGTGGCAACCTCGGCCTCCGACAACGTCGACGACCCGCAGATCAGCGCACGCGGCGGACACCATACCTCCACCGTGGACCAGATATTGACCGGCTGTCAGGCGAACGGGTGCGTCTGAAAGAAGACCGTTGTGGTGACGTAGTCCAGCAGCTCGACGACCCGGACGTCTCCGTCTGGCGTGCGGTAGCGCTCGATGGTGTCCCGCATGCAGTGCGACTCCCAGCCATGGTTGCGCATCAGCCGTACCGCGCCGCAGAAGCGCCGCGCGGTCCATTTACTCCATTGTGGACAGAGGCGCCGCACCTCCCGCCAGTCCGCGTTGAGCATCCGGTCCAAGGCGGTCACTCGCCCAACATAGCAGCCGCTCGGCGAGCAGGCGCGCGGGCACAGGCGGCCAGCCGGTGACACCCCGGGTCAGGTCTGCCCGATCGGCGTACCAGCGGTGGCGGCCAGATCGGCCAGCCATACCACCGGTCACCTCGGTGCGGGTGACCGGATACGGCAAGCGGGTCGCCGACCGGTGCGCCGGTGGCGGCGTCCCACAGCCGGGCGGTGGGGTCGATGCCGCCGGCGGCGATGACGCTCCGCGGGGCGGCGCCCGGCCCGTTGCCTTATCCACAGTGGATCACTCGGTGGTGGCACCCGCGCTGTACGGCCTGATGAGCGACCACGAGTACTACTCCGGGGTGCGTGACGTGTTGCTGCCGTGGGTGCAGGCGCACAAGCGATCTGTCGACGAGCTGCAGTGGATCGGCGGCGCCGACCGGCACACGTACCGCATTGAGCCGGACCTGAGCGACCACGCGCCGGACGACGTGCTGCATGTGCTGAACCACGTCTTTGATGTGCTGATCGCGCCTACCAGCAGCGGACCAGGCCGCAGCCGGGACACATACTTCAGGACAGAGCCACCGCCAAGACCATGAACCCGATTCTGAAGATACTGGTCGCATTGGGGAGCAGAGCTGCCTGATCATGGGTGGATGCCGAAGCTCGCCT
>JAFMQQ010001064.1 GCA_017354595.1 Micromonosporaceae bacterium | reverse complement strand
CCGGCAACGAGCACCACGAGTGCGGGTACGTCGGCCCCGATCTCGACACCCTCATAGATGGTCACGCAGACACCATAGTGGCCGCCGGCTCGCCCCGGATCGGACTTAAAGCCAGCGACCGCGGCGCATCACGCGCACCACCCGCAGCTGATCGTCCAGCTCCACCAGGTCGGCCCGGGCACCCGGTGCCAGTACTCCGATGTCGGTGCGCCCGATCGCCCGGGCCGGCGTGGTCGACGCCATCCGTACGGCGTCCACAAGCGACACTCCAACCTGGACAGTTCGGCGCACCGCCGCGTCCATGGTGAGCGTGCTACCGGCGATGGAGTCGGTACCCGCCAGGTGCGCCTGGCCGGCCCGTACCTCCACCGGCCGGCCGCCCAGATCGTACCGGCCGTCCGGCAGGCCCGCCGCGACCAGCGCGTCGGTGACCAGTGCGCAGCGGTGCGGTCCGGCCGCCGTGGCGGCGAAGTGCAGCGTGCCGTCGTGCAGGTGGTGCCCGTCGGCGACCAGTTCGCAGACCACACTCTGCCCGCCGAGCAGTGCGTAGACCGGCCCGGGCGCCCGGTGGTGCGGCGGCGGCATCCCGTTGAACAGGTGGGTACCGACGCTGGCGCCCGCCTCGATCGCGGCCCGGGTCTGCTGGTAGCTCGCGTCGGTGTGCCCGATCGCGGCCACCACGCCGTGCCGTACCAGCAGCTCGATGGCGGAAAGCGCCCCAAGCCGCTCCGGCGCCAGAGTCACCATCCGCAACGCGCCGTCCGCGACCGCCAGCAGCGAGGTGAGTTCGTCGATCGACGGGTCGCGCAGGTACGCCGGGTTCTGGGCGCCGCAGCGCACCTGGGACAGGTACGGCCCCTCGTAGTGGATTCCGCCCAGGACACCCTCGGCCGCCAGTGGCGCGTACGCCTTGGTCGCCTCGTGCATCAGGTCGTACGGCGAGGAGACCAGGCTGGCCAGCAGCGTGGTGGTGCCGTGGGCCAGGTGGAAGGCGGCGGCACCGCGGGCCTGCTCCGGGTCGGCGGTGGTGAATGTGTACCCGCCACCGCCGTGCACGTGGATGTCCACGAAGCCGGGCACGACCCAGTGTCCACTGTGGTCGGTAGTGCTTTCGACGGCGACGATACGCTCGCCGTCGGTCTCTACCCGGCCGTGCTCCAGCACACCGGCGGGTGTCACGACGCGCCCGGCGACCCTCATCCGGTCTCCACAAGGGAGAGTGCGAGCAACGCGGCGCCCAGGCAGCCCGCCTCGTCGCCCAGGGCCGCCCGTACCAGGGAAGGACGTCGCTGGAAGGTGAGCTTGCCGGCGAGCGCCTGGTCCAGCGGGGCCAGCAACTGCTCGCCGGCCCGGGCCAGGCCGCCGCCGACGACCACCACCTGCGGATCGAAGAGCGTCACGCAGGTGAGCAGGCCATCGGCGAGCGCGTCGACCGCGTAGGCCCAGATCCGTTGCGCCGCCGGCTCGCCCGCCGCGGCCCGGGCCGCGACGTCGGCCGCGGTCGCCGGTTTCCCGGTCAC
>JAFMQQ010001063.1 GCA_017354595.1 Micromonosporaceae bacterium | reverse complement strand
GTCGAGGCATTCGAGACGATGAACGACCGTGGTATGCGGCTGGGCGCCGCCGACCTGCTGAAGAGCTTCCTGCTCAACAGCGCCCGCCCGGCCGACCGGCCACAGATCAACCACCTCTGGCGGTCTCGGGTAACGCAACTTACCGAGTCAGACGGCAACGGGCACACCACGTTCATCAAAGGTTGGCTGCGCGCCAAGTACTCCCGCAATGCTGCCGACGATGAGGCGATCGGGAGCGGGTTCAACCGGTGGCTGCGGGCCAGTCACAACGACCTCGGAGTTCGGTACCCGGGCGAGTTCAGCAGTTTGGTGCTGCACCAGATGGACCGCGTCGCGCGCCGCTACCTGGCGCTGCTGGAGGCGGCGAAGGTGCCCAAGGCTCAACTGGATCCGGTCTACTTCAACGGGATCAACTCGGTGACGCTGCAGTACCCGCTGATCCTCGCCGCGGTGAGCGCCGACGACGACGACAGTACCTTCCTGACAAAGGCCCGGATGGTCGCCGGCTACCTGGATGTCCTGGTCGCCCGTCGGATCGTCAACGGGCGGGACTTCGGGCACGACGCGCTCTCGCACGGCGTCTTCAGCCTCGCCCGGCAGATCCGCGACCTCGACGTGGCGCCGCTGGCCGAGCGGCTGGGCGAGGAGGTGGCGGCGCTCCCGGACGGCTTCGAGGGCATCACGAGCTACGGGATGAGGCACGGGAACCGAGCCAAGACCAAGTACCTGCTCACCCGGATCACCGGGTGGTTGCAGGTGATGGCCGACCCCAATCCACGTCCGCCGAGCCAGGCGCAGGCGGTCCGGCAGCTGTGGGCGCACGAGATCGAACATCTGTGGGCCAACCACGCCAACTACCAGCCGCAGGTGGCGGCGCGTCGCTTCCAGGCCGTACGCAATCGTCTCGGTGCACTGGTACTGCTCACCAAGGACGTGAACGCGTCGGTCGGCGACGCGCAATACGCGGAGAAGGTCAAGCACTACCTGCCGCAGAACCTTCTCGCGCGGTCCCTGCACCCACAGTGCTACGAGGCAAACCCGCGCTTCCTCGCACTGATCGCCAAACACAAGCTCGCGTTCCAGCCGTACGAGGTCCTCGACGAGGCCGCGATCGACCAACGACAGAAGTTGTACCGCCGGCTCTGCGAGTTGGTCTGGGATCCGACACAGTACGGTCTGGTGCTTCCGGCGAAGCCGCCGGCACCGAAGGACCCGGAGAAGACCGGACGGTTCACGGTGCGGCGCCTGCTGGACAGTGGCCTGGTAGCGCCGAACGCGAAGCTGGTAGCAACCCACCACGGGAACCAGTACACGGCGCGGTTGACCGAGGAGGGCCACTTCGTGGTCGAGTCCGGAGAGGTCTTCACCTCGCCGTCGGGCGCGGCCGCGGCCGTGCTGGACCGACCCTCGTGGCCGGGCTGGACGTTCTGGCGGGTGGAGAAGCCGGACGGCACGACTGTGACCCTCGACGCCCTACGCAAGCTGGTGGCGGCAAGCGGATGAACCCATGGCCGCAGCCA
>JAFMQQ010001062.1 GCA_017354595.1 Micromonosporaceae bacterium | reverse complement strand
CGGATCCGGCAGGCGCCGCTGACCACGGCCACCCCGTTGCGCACGGTACGCGGTACTCTCGCCGAATTGTCCACTGTAGACACCGGCAACGCCTGGCTACGGGTCTACCTGCGGGAGCGACCGCGGGCCGGGCTGCGCGAGGAGGTACAGCAGTTGCTGCCGCGGGCGCTGGAGGTGCGCATCGACCCGCAGCTGCTGGCCGAGCAGGCGACCGAGGGGCCGCACCCGCACCGCACCGGCCGGGCGCCGAGCGAGCTGTTCGCGGCCTACCTGGAGGATCGCGGACACGCCGACCCGGCGGTCAGCGACCTGTTCAACCGGTTGCACGCGGAGCTGCTCGCCGACGGCGCCGAGCCGGCCGGTCAGGCACCGGCGCAGGTGGGTGCCTGATGCGCCCGCTGCGCCTGGATCTCGCCGGCTTCACGGTCTTCCGCGAACCCACCACCGTCGACTTCACCGACGCCGACTTCTTCGCTCTGGTCGGCCCGACCGGTGCGGGCAAGTCCACCGTGCTGGACGCGATCTGCTTCGCGCTGTACGGCACGGTGCCCCGGTGGGCGGATCGGCGCGCGGTCGCCAGTGCGCTGGCTCCCTCGGCGGCGGAGGCGCGGGTACGGCTGGTCTTCGAGTCGGCCGGCGCCCGGTACGTGGCCACCAGGGTGGTGCGCCGGGACGCCAAGGGGCGGGTGGCGACCACACACGCCGGCCTGGAACTGCTCCCCCGCGGCTTCGATCTGTCCACACTCGACAGTGGCCCGGACGGTGCGCCGGGTGCGCCGGGTGCGCCGGGGACGGCCGGGGCGGGTGGCGAGCTGGGCGAGCCGCTCGCCGGTACACCGGGCGAGCTGGACGCCGCAGTGCTGGAGGTGGTCGGGCTGCCGTACGAGCAGTTCACCACCTGCGTACTGCTGCCGCAGGGCGAGTTCGCCGAGTTCCTGCATGCCAAGCCGGCGCAGCGCCAGCAGATCCTGGTCAACCTGCTCGGCCTGTCGGTCTACGAGCGGGTACGCGAGCGGGCGAGCGCGCTCGCGTCCGATCGGGACAGCCAGGTGACCGCGACCGACCGGCTGCTCGCCGACCTCTCCGACGCCTCCGACGAGGCGCTGGCCGAGGCGGGCCAGCGGGCCGAGGCGGTACGCGCGATGGCGCGCGAGGTGGATCGCGCGGTACCCGAACTGATCCGGCTGGACCGGCAGGCGGCCGAGGCACGGGCCGCGCTGGGTGGCCTCGATGGCGAGCTCGGTGCGCTGCGGCGGGTCACTCCGCCACGGGACGCCGCGCAGGTGGCGGCGCAGGCACGGGCGGCGCAGGAGGCGGCCGGTACCGCCTCGGAGGCCGTGGTACAGGCCGAGGAGCGGGAGGAGAAGCTGCGCGGCGAGCTGGCCACGGCGGGCGACCCGGCGGTGCTGCGCCGGTTGCTGGACCGGTACGCGGAACGGGACCGGCTCGCCGGCCAGGTGGCTGAGCTGGGCGGCATGGCCACCGCCGCGGTGGCCGAACATGCCGCCGCGAGCAGCGCCC
>JAFMQQ010001061.1 GCA_017354595.1 Micromonosporaceae bacterium | reverse complement strand
ACGCCGATACTGGCGCCGTAGCGGGCCAGCGGGACCAGCGGCGTCATGCCTTCGCCGAGGGAGACGGCATGCTTCCCGTCCCGCACCGGCAGCACCTCGTGGTAGCGCCACAGGTCCGGTGCGCGACCGGCGATCTGCTCCCGGGTGACGGTGGCGGCGACGCGGTCCAGGTCGTACCGGGCCAGCAGCGGGACTCCGGCCCGGCTCAGCCCTTGCACCGCATCGGCGTCGTAGCGCTCGCCGGTCGCCGAGCAGACCAGGTGGCTCAATCCCGAGTACGGCACGGCACCACTCCTCGCTCAAGGCGTACCACGCTCAACGCGTACCACCGAAGATCATCCCATGCCGGTCCCCCGGGCTGCGGGTCGGGACCGCCGTGCGCTGGATGTCCACTCTGGATGTCCACTGTGGAGGGCCGCGGGCGGAGCGGGTACGGGACGGTGCTGCTAACTCTTCTTCAGCGCGAAGTCAGTGGTCAGGGTCGCGCCCTGCTTGACCTTCACGGTCACCCCCAGCGGCTGGTAGCCGTCCTTCGCGGCGATCACCTGCAACGGGTCGTACCGCGAATCCAGCCACAGCTGGTAGTAGCCCTGCGCGTCGGTCTTCACGGTAAAGGTGACCACGCCGGTGCCGCCGTGCGCGCCGGTGATCTGGACGGTGGCGCCGGCGATCGGCGAGCCGTCCGCCGCCGCGGCCACGGTGCCGCTCAGCAGGCCCCAGACCTTCGGCGGGTTCACCTGCATGGTCACCCCGATCGGGGCGAACCGGTACGGCGTGTCGGTGGTGAGCACCAGGCGGCCGGTGTACGCACCCGGCTGCGGTACCGTCGACGAATCCGCCGTCACCGTCACCGTGGTCGACTGGCCCGGCGCGAGGTCGAACTCGGTGCTGCTCTCCTTCAGCCAGGGCAGGACATCGCCGGTACCGCACTGGTCATAGCCGGGCAGCACCTCGGCGAACGGGCGGGGGGTGACGCCGATGCCGTTGGAGGTGCCGCCGCCGACCTGGTACATGCCGCACGCACCGCCGCCCCGGTACAGGGTGTTGTTGGCGTTGGGCAGCGCGCTCCACGCGTTGGCCGACGGGTCGTACTCGAAGGCCTGGTTGGTCTGCGCGCTGCCGGTCGTGCCGGTCGCCACCTGGAGCTTGTCGTTGGCCCCGCCGTACGCCGAGCCCCACAGTGCGACCGGCATGTCCGCGGTCTGGGTCCAGGTATCCGAGCCGGGGTTGTAGACGTACGTGGACCTCAGCGACTGGCCGGTGTTGGCGTTCAGGCCGCCGGCGCAGACGAGTTCGCCGGCGATGCCGGCGCAGGACTCGAAGGTCACCGGCGTCGGGTAGTCGGCGGCCTGGGTCCAGGTATCGCTGGCCGGGTCGTACACCTGCGTGCTGGTCGACGACGGCGCGCAGTCGCCGCGGCAGCCGCCGACCACATAGATCTTCCCGTCCAGTACCGCCACGCCCGCCGCGCTCACCCCGAAGAGCATGTCGGCGACCGGGCTCCAGCTGTCGGTACCCGGGT
>JAFMQQ010001060.1 GCA_017354595.1 Micromonosporaceae bacterium | reverse complement strand
GGCCGGATGTGGTGGGCGGTACCGCAGGGCGTCGACGCCTTCTCCACCTGGCGCGAGGTGACGACCGTGTACCACGAGGGGGTGCCGGGTCACCACCTGCAGATCGCGCAGACCCAACTGCGCAGCGAACTGCTCAACCGGTGGCGGCGGATGCTGTGCTGGTGCTCCGGGCACGGCGAGGGCTGGGCGCTGTACGCCGAGAACCTGATGGATGAGCTGGGCTACCTGCAGGACCCGGGCGACAAGCTGGGCATGCTGGACGGCCAGGCGTTCCGCGCCTGCCGGGTGATCGTGGACATCGGCATCCATCTGGAGCTGCCGATCCCGGACAACCCGTTCGGGCTGCCGCCCGGGCAGCGCTGGACGCCCGAGCTGGCCTGGGAGTTCCTGCGCGCGCACTGCCGGGTCGAGGAGGAGGTGCTGCGGTTCGAGCTCAACCGGTACCTGGGTTGGCCGGGCCAGGCTCCGTCATACAAGGTGGGCGAGCGGATCTGGCTGCAGGCGCGGGCCGAGGCCAAGCAGCGCAAGGGTGCCGACTTCGACCTGACCGCGTTCCACCGGGCCGCGCTGGACCTCGGCGCGCTCGGTCTGGACCCGCTGCGGGCGGCACTCGCCCGGATCTAGGCCGGTTCGCCCTAACCGGTGCCGGGTGAACCGTGCGGATTTGCCGCTCGTGCACCATAGGTGAGCCCATCGTGTCCCGGCAATCAGAATGGGAGACCCCGCGCATGACGACCCGCCGTACGGCCCTGTTCGGCCTCACCGCCGGTCTGCTCACGCCCACCGCCCTGCTCGCCTCGTCCGCCCAGGCCCAATCCGCACCGGCCCAGTCCGCCCCGGCCCAGTCCGCAGGCAATGCCGCCCTGCCGGCCACGCTCGCGCTGCCCGACGGGTTCCCGCCCGAGGGGATCGCGATCGGAGGTACGTTCGCCTACTTCGGTTCCCGCTCCGACGGCTCGATCTACCGTGCCGACCTGCGTACCGGCCAGGGCCGGATCATCAGCCAGGGTCCGGGTACCCCCTCGCTCGGCCTGAAGCTGGACCCCTTCGGCCGGCTGTACGTCAGCGGCGGCGTGGGCGGTGACGGCCGGATCGTCGACACGGGTACCGGTGCGATCCTGGCGCACTACCAGTTCACCACCGCCGTCAGCTTCGTCAACGACGTGATCTTCAGTCGGGACGCAGCCTGGTTCACCGACTCCACCAACCCGGTGCTGTACCGGGTGCCGCTGCTGCCCGGTGGCCGGGTACCCGAGCCGGCGCAGGTACGAGCCGTACCGCTCTCCGGGGAGATCGTCTACGGCGACGGCATCAACGCCAACGGCATCGCCCTGACCCCGGACGGCAGCGGGCTGCTCATCGTGCAGAGCAACACCGGTGGGCTGTTCCGGGTGGACCCGCGTACCGGTGCCACCCGCGCCGTCGACCTCGGCGGGGAGAGCCTGGTCAACGGTGATGGCCTACTGGCCGAGGGCGGCATCCTGTTCGCCTGCCAGAACCAGCAGGGCCAGGTGGCGAAGCTGC
>JAFMQQ010001059.1 GCA_017354595.1 Micromonosporaceae bacterium | reverse complement strand
TGGCCATCCTGCGCCGGGCCGGTGACGGCCGGCAGGCGCGGATCGCCGAGCTGCGCCGGCGCGGGTACCCGGCCTACGCGAGCTCGCCGGGCTGGCTGGGGTACTCCGACGAGAAGCTGCGCCGGCTGTGCAAGGAGGCGGTCGCGGAGGGCTTCACCCAGATCAAGCTGAAGGTCGGCGCCGACCTCGGCGACGACCTGCGCCGGCTGGCGATCGCCCGGCAGACCTGTGGTCCGCAGATCCGCATCGCCGTGGACGCCAACCAGCGGTGGGACGTACCGGCGGCGATCGCGTGGATCCGGGAGCTGGCACCGTACCAGCCGTGCTGGGTCGAGGAGCCGACCAGCCCGGACGACGTACTCGGGCACGCGGCCATCGCGCGGGCGATCGCACCGATCAAGGTGGCCACCGGCGAGCACGTGCAGAACCGGGTCGTCTTCAAGCAGCTGCTGCAGGCCGGTGCGGTGTCGTACCTGCAACTGGATGCCACGCGGGTGGCGGGTGTCAACGAGAACATCGCGATCCTGTTGCTGGCGGCCAAGTTCGGCGTACCGGTGTGCCCGCACGGGGGCGGGGTCGGGCTGTGCGAGCTGGTGCAGCACCTGGCGATGTTCGACTACGTCGCGGTATCCGGCACGATGGACGATCGCGTCATCGAGTACGTGGACCACCTGCACGAGCACTTCGTGGACCCGGTGGTGGTCCGCGGCGGACGGTACCTGGCCCCGTCGGCGCCCGGCTTCTCGGCGACCATGCTGCCGGAGACGCTCGCCGGGTACGCGTACCCGGATGGTCCTATCTGGACGGAGGCGGCGGGTGGCTGAGTTCGACGGGCTGGCCGCGGTGGTCACCGGCGGAGCCTCCGGGATCGGCCTGGCGACGGCGAGGCTGCTGGCGCAGCGCGGCGCCCGGGTCGCCGTGCTCGACCTGGAACCCGACGGCGTACCCGGGCCGCTGCTCGGCCTGCGCGCGGACGTGACCGACGACCGCGAGGTACGCGCCGCGGTCACCGCCGCGGCCTCGGCACTGGGCGGCATCGACATTCTCGTCAACAACGCCGGCATCGGCGCGCAGGGGACGGTCGCCGACAACCCCGATGAACAGTGGCACCGGGTCCTTGACGTCAACGTGGTCGGGATGGTGCGCGTGACCCGGGCCGCCCTGCCGCACCTGCGCAACTCGGGGCACGCCGCGATCGTGAACACCTGCTCCATCGCGGCGACCGCGGGGCTGCCCAACCGCGCGCTGTACAGCGCGAGCAAGGGGGCGGTCCAGTCGCTGACCCTGGCGATGGCCGCCGATCACGTCGCCGAGGGCATCCGGGTCACCTGCGTCAACCCGGGCACGGTCGACACGCCGTGGGTACGCAGGCTGCTCGCCGCGGCGCAGGACCCGGCGGCCGAGCTGCGCGCGCTGGCCGCGCGCCAGCCCAACGGCCGGCTGGTGAGCGCGGACGAGGTCGCCGCCGCGATCGCATACCTCGCCAGCCCGTTGGCGGGCGCGACGACAGGGACGGTGCTCGCC
>JAFMQQ010001058.1 GCA_017354595.1 Micromonosporaceae bacterium | reverse complement strand
TCACCGGCGCCGGCCCGATCGGCATCCTCGCCGCCCAGGTGGCCAAGGCGTCCGGCGCGGCACACGTCACCGTGATGGACATCAACCCGGACCGGCTGGCGGTCGCCGCCAAGCTCGGCGCGGACTCCACTGTGGACGCCCGGGACGAGGTGGCGCTGCACGCGAGCGAACCGCGCATCCTGATCGAGTGCACCGGGGCGGCCGCAGCAGTGCGGGCCGGCATCGGCGCGCTGCGCCCGGCGGGTACCGCCGTCCTGGTGGGCATGGGGCCGGACAGCGAGCAGCCGCTGCCGGTACGCCACATCCAGCAGTACGAGCTGACGGTCACCGGCCTGTTCCGGTACGCCAACACGTACCCGCAGGCGATCGCGCTCGCGGCGGCCGGCCGGGTACGCCTGGACGAACTGGTCGGCGCCCGGCTGCCGCTGGAGGAGACGGAGCGGGCGCTGCGGATGGGGCGCACCGACCCGTCCGTACTCAAGACGGTAGTGCGCCCCTGACGCGAACGTCCCTTGTGGACGCGATGGGCTACGGTTTGCCGATCCAGCTCACGTCCGGCGGCTGTACCTGCGCGGCGCCGGCCGCGATCCGCTTGAGATCGTCCACGCCGGAGGGTGCGGTCGGCACCCACCAGTCCCGGACCGTCAGCAGCCGCCCGCCACCCAGCTCCACCACCAGGTACCGCACGGTGTAGGCGGGCAGGTCCGTGGTAAGGCCGGCCGGGAGATTCTTGATGTAGTCGGCCGACTTGGGCAACTCGGAGTAGTGCCGGATGACCAGGCGCGCCGGGTGCCCGCCGATGGCCAGCGGCTGGCCGCCGTCGGGGGCGTCGGTGGTCGCGCCCAGATCGACCTTGATCTGGATCTCACTCCCACTCGGATGCGGCGGCGCACTCACCGCCCCGACGGTCGGCGGTAGCCAGGTGGTGAGCTGGACCTGCCAGGCAGCCGGCGAGGCTCCCCCGACCACCGCCTCATTGACCCGCCCGCCCATCGGCAGCCAGTCGGTGCGCAGCGGCACGGTCATGACACTCGGGTCGGCCCGCACCGACCGGGCGATCCGCTCCATCTGGTCCTGGGACAGGTTGAGATCTTCCTGTATCACCTGCATGGTGTCCTCCCCGATCCGGAATGTCACATAGGACTTCCCGAGGCCACCCTGGTAGGTGTAGCCGGTCACCGGATCGTGGTTGGGGTTGGTGTCCCGGCAGATGGCCAGGTCGAGGTGGGCGTTGAGGACCGAATCCGGCCGCGAATCGAGTGGAGCACGGGCCCACACGCGCACCAGACACATGGTGTCCCACGCCAGCGGCGGGATGGGCGCGTCCCGGCTGTGCTCGGTCAGGCCGGCCGGCAGCCAGGTCGGCCGGTAGCGCAGCGGCACCACCAGCGCCCCTTGCGAGTTGGCACCCGGTGCCCCGACCGGCGTCCGGCCACCGGTCGCACCCTCTCGCACGATCAGTGCCGGTACCGCCACGGCGGCGGCGACCACGGCCGCGGCGGCGTCCGTGACGAGCCCGCCGTAC
>JAFMQQ010000039.1 GCA_017354595.1 Micromonosporaceae bacterium | reverse complement strand
GCGCGTAGGACGGGCTGCCCGGGCCGGCGAAGACCCAGCCCGCATCGTGGACCGCGGCCAGCGCGCGCTCGCGTTCCAGCGCCGACGGGTCCGCCCGCCAGGAGACCACCTCGACCTTGCGGCCCACGCTGGCGGCGAAGTAGTTCACCGCGCGGGTGGAGATGTCCTCGGCGTTTTCCTGGAAGCCATAGGGGGTGTCGAGCAGGATGGCGGGCGCCTCGCCGACCCGCTCGAAGACGGCCCGGTGTGGCTTGACCATGGTGGGCGCGGTCTCCCCGCTGCCCATGATCACCAGTAATCGTGCCATCAGACACCATCTATCCGGCCGGCGAGGCCGAGCAGGTCGCCGGCGACCTGCTCGGGGTGCTGCGCGTGCAGGTCGTGGTCGGCGCCGGGGTATTCGCGGATGGTCGCGTCGCGCATCGCCCCGGCCGCGGCGCGTACCCGGGACCGGCGCTTCTGCGCCGCGCCCGGATCGGTCGGTATCGCCGGCAGCAGCAGTACCGGCACGCCGATGGCCGGGTAGTCCGGCTGTGGCGGGTCCTCCCACATGCTGCGCACGATCCGCATGTGGCGCTCGATCGACAGCCGGCGGGTGACCGTGCCGTTGGGCCAGACCCGCAGGTTGGCCACGGTGGCGGCGACCGCCCCGTCGGACCAGCCCGGGTGCGCGCGGCGCAGCTGCCGCTCCAGCTCGGCCGCCGGCAGGCCGTCGATCCGCGGCGGCCGCAGCGCCGCCTCGCATGCGGACCAGGACGCGAACTCCTCGGCCGGCGCGATCCAGCCGCCGTCCACCAGGGCCAGCCCGGCGACGAGCTCGGCGTGCTTGGCGGCAAGGCGGACCGCGACATTGCCACCCCAGGACTGGCCCGCCACGACCGCGCCGGGGATGTTGAGCGCCGCCAAGTCGGCGGCGGCGGTCGCGGTGTCGTAACCATCGGGTGGCGCGTCGCTGTCTCCGTGTGACCGGAGGTCGACCGCGCTCACCGGGTGACCGGCGGCGGCGAGCACCTCGGCGACGGCGTCCCAGAGTCGTGCGTTGGAGGAGAGCCCGTGCACCAGCAGGAAGGGTCGGCGCGTCCCCGGCCACTCCCGGACGTGGAGCGACACGGACGCGGCGACGGTCACGCGTCGATCGACGGGTGTGGGGCCGGGGGTCATGTACGCAAGACTATCCGGACGGTACGACAGATTTCTCGGCGGATGGCAGCCTGGTCATACCGCTGGTACGCTACCTGGCATGACTGCGAAGGTGACCTTGTCCTTCTCTGACGAGACGATAGCGGAGGCGCGCGCGTTGGCGGCCCAGCACGGTGTCTCCCTCTCCGCCTGGATCGACCAGGCCGCGCGGGAACGGGCGCTGCGCGAGATATTCGCCGGACACGCTGAAGCGATCCGCCGGGCCGGACTGGACGACGAGGCGGCGGCGCTGGACGACGAGCGCGAACTGGCGATGGTCGACGCGGAGCTGTACCGGTCGGGACGGCGTGCAGCGCGGTGAGATCTGGCTGATCAACGGTGCCCGCGAACGGTTGGGACTGGTGATCAGCTCAGACGTGTACAACGCGACCGATGTGCCGGTGGTCCTGGTCGCCGAGGCGGTGGAGAAGGACCGGCTGCGCGACTCGCCGCTCGCGGTGGAGTGCGGCGACTACGTCATCATGCCGGACCGGCTCTCCGCGCCGATGAAGAAGTGGTTCGAGGAGCGGGTCGACGTGGCGGACACGGCGACCATGCGCCAGGTCTCCCGGGCGCTACGCATTCTGCAGGACCTGTGACGGCGCGCGGTGCGCGACGTGCAGTACGTCGATCGCGCACCGCGCCAGCCAGCCGGGGCGGCAGAGCAGATCGTCCAGGTGGCGTACCAGCGGGCGCAGCAGTGGCTGCCGGTACGCCCGCTCCGGGAACACCGCGGAGCCACAGCGCTCCAGCACCGTGAAACCGTACCGCCGCAGCAGCGCCTCAGCGTCCACATGGGACAGTACGGCGCCCGGCGGCTGGCCGTGCTGGTGCCGGTGCGCTCGGCCGGGTTCCCGGCCGCCGCGCCACCGGGTACCTGGCCACCGGCCGGCGAAGGCGTCGTGGCTCTCCACCACCAGCAGCCCGCCGCCGGGTGGCAGAATCCGTGCGGCGAAGGCGATCGCCTGCTCGTACCCGGGCCCGGTGACCGCGCCGGTTGCTGGGCGCAGCGCGGTCACCAGCGTCGGGCCGCGCTCTGGTACCGGGGCGGCCGACGGGTCGCAGGGGTACACGTGGCGTACCAGGCCGCGCAGCATCCGGGCGCCCCGACCGGTACCGCCACCCAGGTCGTACTGCACCGGCCGGCGGTCGGGGAAGTGCTGGCGCAGCAGCCGGCGCAGGTACGCCCGCTGGCGTGCGCCGACCGCGCCCGGGTAGCCACCGGTCGGGTCGGTGGACAGGTCGTACCAGAGCGCGGTCGGCTGGTCCCACGAGGCCGCCGGCTGTAGGGCGGGCCCCGGGAGGGCGCGCCCGGACCAGGATGTGCGCATGCTTGCTCAACGTGCGACCCCGGCCGGCGTAACTGCGCCGCACCCGGCTACCGGCGGGCGTCGATCCAGCCGTCCGCGGAGAGGTGCTCCAGCACCCGGTCCAACGCTGCCGCCACGCTGATCTCCGAGGTGTCCAGCACCAGGTCGGCGTCGGTGGGTTCCTGGTACGGGTCGTCGATCCCGGTCACCCCGGTGAGCTGGCCGGCGCGCGCCCTTGCGTACAGCCCCTTGCGGTCGCGAGCCTCACACACCTCGATCGGGGTGGCCACGTACACCAGCACGAAGCCGGCGCCCGCCTCGACGGCGAGCCGGCGCGCGGTCGCCCGGGCCGCCGCGTACGGCGCGATCGGGCAGCAGATGGCGAGCCCGCCGTGCCGGGCCACCTCCGCCGCGACCCACCCGATCCGCCGGATGTTGATGTCCCGGTCGGCCTTGGAGAAGCTCAGCCCGGCGGAGAGTTCGCGCCGGACCACGTCCCCGTCGAGCATCGTGACGGTGCGCTCGCCGGTCTCCAGCAGCGCGTGGGCTACGCCCCGGGCCAGCGTCGACTTGCCGGAGCCGGAGAGCCCGGTGAAGAACAGCACCAGGCCGCGCTGGCGGCGGGGCGGCCGGGCGCGGGCGAGCTCCCGCGCCACGTCCGGCGGGGTGTGCCACTCCGGCAGCGGGGCGCCCCGGTCCAGCAGGTCGTCGATCTCGGCGGGGGACAGCGCCAGCCGGCGGAACCGGGGCGGGATGTCGTCCCGGCCGCGCCACTGCCCGTCCCGGCTGTCGTAGGCCAGCTCGCGCGGGATCAGTACCCGCGGGCCACCGCCGGACATCATCGTCTCGCCGGTGGAGAGCAGGTGCGTGACGCCGTACGCTGCGGCCACCCGGGCGCGCAGCAGCGCATCGGTGACCTCGTCACCGTGCGGCGCCAACGGCACCGCGACGAAGGTGGCGGCTGGCATCCGGTCCCTGGCCGCGAGTACTGCCCGGACCAGTGCCTCGGCCGGCAGCCCATCCGGGGTCGCTGCGCCGACGGGTACCAGCACCACCAGGTGGCCGCCGAGCGTCCGGGAGGCGAGCGCGATCTGCGCCAGCTGCGGCCGGTGCAGCGGCCGGTCGGCGATCACGCCGAGCACCCGGCCGGGAGGCAGGTGTTCGCGTACCTCAGCAGGGCTGTGCCGCAACCGGCGGAACACGCCGTGCCCGCCGTCGCCGATCCGCCGCACGGGTCCGCCGACGCGCACCCAGCCGTCGCGTACCGGCCACACGTCCAGCGCGTCCATCGCGGCGACCGGAGCGCCCTCGGTGTCGGTCAGTACCAGCACCCGGTGCTGCCCGTCGCCGCTATCCAGCGCGGGGCTCAACTCGGCCGGCACGTCCAGGGTCACCGCGACCGGCCAGGGGGAGCCGTCGGCGAGCCGCCCGCGCCGGGCGAGGCTGGCCAGGTCGGCCCGGCCCAGGAACCCGGTCAGCGGTGCGTACGCGCCGGAGAGCAGCAGTTCGAGGTCGCCCAGTTCGTATCCGCGCGGCGCGTAGTTCGGCGCGTCGCGCAGCACATCGTCGGGCAGGACCCAACCGCTGCTCATGCCATCCTCTCCCGCTGCTCGAAGGCGGAGCCGCACCTCAGCTGGTCGCCGGCTCCACTCCACCCCGCCAGCGGATGCCAGGGTGACAAGTCTTGCAGCCGCCCGCGACCGGGTCGAGCGGGGGCCGGAATGTTTCGATTCTCACCGGCTGGGTACCGACCCACCATGATCAGTGTCGGCAGCAAAAGCAAAGAGGAGGCGAAACGGGAGCGCCGGAGCGTGGCGCGCGAGCGCCGTACCGGTCGGGACCGGCCTGGCCGGCGCTCGGAATCTTCGGCGGCGGAGCCTCCGATACTCAACATCGGTGAGATCCTCCCGCTGCCCTGCTTCGTAGACATTGAGGACGGTGAGCCGGCCGGGCTGGCCGAGGAGCCGAAGCTCGACGTGGCGATCCTCTAGTCGCACCGGACCCGGCTCTGGCCGGTACCCGCGGCAACGCCGTCAGCCGGTGTTGCGCATGCCGGCCGCGATCCCGTTGACGGTGGTCAACAGCGCCCGCTCCAGCGTGGGGTCGGTGGCGGTGGGCCGGATCGAGCCGGGTACGTTGCGCCCCGCGCGGTACTGGGCGAGCAGCGCAACCTGTAGGTGGTGCAACGGTTCCAGGTAGGTATCGCGTACGTCCAGGGTGCGCTTGAGTACGGGTTGCGAAGCGAGCAGCGTGGCCCCACCGGTGATCGCCAGCAGTTCCTTGACGGTGCGCTCGTACTCCGCCGCGATGTCATCGAAGATGTGCCGCAGCTTCGGCGCCACCAGACTCTCCACATACCGGCCCGCGATCGCGAGATCGGTCTTGGTGACCATCATCTGCACGTTGGAGACGAAGGTCTGGAAGAACTGCCAACGCTCGTACATGTCGGCGAGCAGGTCGGCAAGGCCCGCCTCGCGCGCCGCGGCGAGCCCTGACCCGACTCCGTACCAGCCGGGCACGATCTGCCGCGACTGGGTCCAGCCGAAGACCCACGGGATGGCCCGTAGCCCGGACAGCCCCGCACCCGAGTCCGGCCGGCGGGACGGGCGGGATCCGATGTTCAGCGAGCCGAGCAGTTCGGTCGGGGTCGATGCCCAGAAGTAGGCGGGCAGGTCCGGGTCCTCGACCAGGGCGCGGTAGGTGCTGAAGGCGGCCGCCGATACCACCTCCATCGCGTCGTCCCAACCGGCCAGGTCGGAGGCGGGTGCCCGCGGCGTGGTGTGCAGCAGGGTCGCCTGCAGCACCGCCGCCACGGTCAGCTCCAGGTTGTCCCGGGCCAGGCCGGGCAGCGTGTACTTGTCGGAGATGACCTCGCCCTGCTCGGTCACCTTGATGGAGCCGTCGAGGGTACCGAACGGCTGGGCCAGGATCGCCTCGTGCGTCGGGCCACCGCCGCGCCCCACGGTGCCGCCCCGGCCGTGGAACAGCCGCAGCCGTACCTTGTGCCGGGCGGCCACGTCGCGCAGCGCCCGGGCGGCGCGGTGGATGGCCCACTGCGAGGTGGTGATGCCGGACTCCTTGTTGGAGTCGGAGTAGCCCAGCATCACCTCCTGCAGGTCACCGCGGGCGCGCACCAGCGACCGGTACGCCGGCAGGCGGAGCAGCTCGTCCAGGATCTCGCCGCCGCGGGTCAACTCGTCCGGCGTCTCCAGCAGCGGCACGAAGCCGACCCGGGCCTGTCCATTGTGGACATCGACCAGCCCGGCCTCGCGGGCCAGGATGACCGCCGCGAGCACATCGTCCACGCCGAGAGTCATCGAGATGATGTACGACTCCACGATCTCGGCACCGAAGCGCTCCTGCGCCGCGCGGATGGTGCCGAAGACGTCGAAGGTCTTGCGTGCCGCGTCGGACAGGACGGTATCCACGCCGGCCAGCGGCCGCCGGCCGGCCAGCTCGCGGGCGAGCAGTTCGCGTCGCTGGTCCCGGGTCAGCGACAGGTAGTCGGGTACCTCGCCGACCCGCCGGTACATCTGGGCGAGTACCGCGTGGTGCGCCTCGGCGTGCTCGCGTACGTCCAAAGTGGCCAGATGCAGTCCGAAGGCGGAGATGGTGCGGATCACCTCGGAGAGCCGCCCGGTCGCGGCGAGCTGCCCGGCATTGCGGGCCAGTGACGCGCGGACCAGCTCCAGGTCGGCGATCAGCTCGGCGCAGCCGCGGTAGTCCCGTCCGGCCACGTGCGGCGCCTGGCTGGCCAGCCGGGCCCGGGTGTTGGCCAGCTTCACCTTGATGCAGCGCAGCTTCAGCCGGTACGGCTCCTCGGCGTTGACCCGCCGGAACCGGGGCGCCAGCTCGGGCAGCTTCTCCAGGTCGGCGGCGAGGCTGGCGGACAGGTCGAGGGAGACGCCGCGCAGCCGGCGGGAGATGGACAGTTCGTCGATCAGCGCGTCGAGCACCTGCTCGGCGACCCGGATCCCGTGCTCGTGCTGGATCAGCAGCACATCGCGGGTGACCGCCGGGGTGACGTACGGGTTGCCGTCCCGGTCCCCACCGATCCAGCTGCCGAAGGTGAGCGGCCGGGCGGTCGGCGGCGTCTCCACACCCAACTCGCGCAGCGTGTCGGCGAGGTCGGTGAGTACCCGCGGCGCGGTCTCCAGGTACAGGTCGGAGAGGTAGTAGACCGCGTTGCGCGCCTCATCGGCCGGATCGGGGCGCTCCAGTCGCAGCTCGTCGGTCTGCCAGATCAGATCGATCAGCTCGGCCAGCCGCTTGTCGCTGGCGGTCGGGTCGCCGTACACCGCCGCGGCGGCAGCCTCCGCGTCCAGCTCGTCGGCGATGGCGCGCAGCTTGGAGAGGATGGACCGGCGGGCCGCCTCGGTCGGGTGCGCGGTGAAGACCGGGCGGATCGCCAGCCGCCGGGCGGCCGAGGCGATCTCGTCGGCCGGCACCCCGCGCTCGGAGATCAGCTGCGCCGCCTGGTCCAGCCAGCTGCCCTTCGCAGCCCGGCGCCGGCGCAGCTCGCGCGCGCGGTGCACCTGCTCGGTGATGTTCGCCAGGTGGAAGTAGGTGGAGAACGCGCGCGCCAGGCGGGTGCCGGTACCCACGTCCAGCGAGCCGAGCAGGCGCGCCGCCTCGGTCGGGTCGCTGCGTACCCGGGCCCGTACCTCCTCGACCAGGTCGAGCAGCGCCTGCCCCTCCTGGCGGGCGAGGGTCTGGCCGAGCAGTGCGCCGAGCCGCCGGATGTCCGCCCGCAGGGCGGCGTCGGATCCGCTTTCAGACGTCATCGGTACGGACACCGCAACTCCCCCCGGCCGGTCACCGAATCGTATCCGGCCGGCGGACCGGCAGGACGGGACCACTGGCCCTGGCCGCAACCGGCGTTACCGGGCGACCGTGAGGTATGTCCGAGGCGAAGCGGAGCAGGCCGGTGCCGAAGTGCCCGATCCGGCCGGGCGAACCGTGCTCCCTGTGCCAGCTCGATGTGACCGGTCCCGAAGACTGCGGTCTGGTCTACCTCGTGATGCACGACCCGCAGCTGCGGGACGGCCTGCAGGCGGCGGCTCGCGCGGCGCGCTAGTTTCGCCCGATGGTCAGGTCATCGGCGGCGGCGTGGGCGGCCCGGGCCGGTTCCATGAGTGCCGCGTGTCGGCCACCGCGATCGTGAGCAGGATGAGACCGCTGGCGGCGGCTACCGCGATCGGCGGTAGCACAAGCGAGGGCGCAGCCAGCAGCAGCAGGGCCACGATGGTCAGTCGCCAGCGCGGCGCTATCCGGAAGAAGACGACGCGCTCGAGGAGAGCCCGGCCGGTGAGGTAGACCAGCGGCCCGCCGATGATCATGGCCAGCCAGGCTGGATCGGTGTGTCCGGTGGGAAAGGACTGGACGATCTCGTGGCCGAGGCCATTGGCGATGATGCCGGAGATCATGGCGATGTGGGCGGCGGCGACGATCCGGCCGATCCGGGCCCGGTCGGCGGTGGCGGCCAGCGCGTCCGGTAGCGACTCGCCGGCCAGGTGGTAATAGATGCGCCAGAGCAGCACGGTGGTCAGGAACGCCGTCACCAATGAGGCCACCCGGTAGGGACTGGCGGGCTTCTGGCTGAAGACGATTCCCACCGCGAGCAGAGGTTCGCCGAGCGCGATCATCTGCAGCTGTTCGAACCGGCCGGCGAGGTAGCGCGGGTGTGCGGCCCAGGTCGTGATGCGCTCCCGCTTCATGCCGGGCAGTGGCCATCCCAATCGGGCGGAGCCCAGGTCGATGAGCAGGGCGCAGCTCCACAGGGCGATCCGCGCCTGGCTGCCGGTGGCCACGCCGACCAGCCACGGGACGGCGGCCAGGCCGTACCACACCGTCGCCCGCAGGAAGGGTAGTTGCAGGGCGTGGCCGCGCAGCATCAAGGCGAGCGCGAGCGTCCGGACGAATTGAATGATCACGTACGGCTCGGCGAAGCCCGCGGCCCGCCCGTCGAAGGCGTGCGCGACACTGGCCCCCATGATGAGCAGGCCGAAGGCGGTCGCGACCACGAAGACCTGCACCACCGGACGCTTGGGATCGAACCGGGCGGTGAGATACGTGATGACGGTCCACGCCCAGATCAGCGTCAGCAGCATCAGCAGCAATCGAGCGACGGTGATCCATCGGTCCGCCGGCCGGCCCTCGGGGGAGAGATTCGCCACGCCGTAGGCGACCAGGCGAGTCAATGTGAAGAGGACGAACAGATCAAAGAACAGCTCGACAAAGGTGGCCTGAGTGGCAGCTTCCCGCCGGAGCAGGCTGGCGGCACGGGCGGGCCACTGACTCTCGGCGCTGTCTGCCATGACTAGATTCAGCCAGCCCTCCCGGGTCGCGGGTGCCGGTTCAGTCCAGGGCCGGCCGATTTCAATCGGTCGGAGTACCGCGGCGGGCCGGCTCCCCGGCGGGCCGGCTCCCCAGCGGGCCGGCTCCCCAGCGGGGTAGGGTGGTCCGCGTACCCCCCGTCCGGTTTGGGCGTGGGGATTCTCGGCGTGCCTACAGTTGGGGACAATTCCTGATGAAACTCGCCGGACTGCTCGAGGCGGCCCTGGCCGATCCGGCGCTGGCCGCCACCCGCGACCTCGCCGCCGCCGGCAGCCGCGCCCCACTCGACCTGTCCGCACCACCGGCCCTGCGGCCATTCGTGGCCGCGGCGATCGCGCAGAACCGGACGGCGCTCGTGGTTACCGCCACCGGCCGGGAGGCCGAGGATCTGGCCGCGGCGCTGGGTGGCCTGCTGCCCGCCGAGAGCATCGCGGTCTTCCCGGCCTGGGAGACCCTGCCGCACGAACGGCTCTCGCCGCGCTCGGACACCGTCGGGCGGCGGCTGGCGGTACTGCGCCGGCTCGCCCACCCGGACCCCACCCGCGGGCCTATGCGGGTGGTCGTCGCGCCGGTGCGGTCGGTGCTGCAGCCGCAACTGTCCGGCCTCGGCGACCTGGAGCCGGTGGAGCTGGCGCCCGGCGCCAGCGCCGATCTGGAACAGGTGGCGCGGCGGCTGGCGGGACTCGCGTACGCCCGGGTGGATCTGGTCGAGAAGCGCGGTGAGTTCGCGGTGCGCGGCGGGATCCTGGATGTCTTCCCGCCGACCGAGGAGCATCCGCTGCGGGTGGAGTTCTGGGGCGACGAGGTGGAGGAGATCCGCTGGTTCGCCGTCGCCGACCAGCGGACCATCACGAAGGCGGAGCGGGTCTGGGCACCACCCTGTCGCGAGCTGCTGCTCACCGACGAGGTACGGGCGCGCGCGGTACAACTGGCGCAGCGGTACCCGGGCCTGGCGGAGATGCTGGACAAGCTCGCCGAGGGGATCCCGGTCGAGGGGATGGAGTCGCTGGCTCCGGCGCTGGTACCGGGTCGGCTGGAACTGTTGCTGGATGCGATGCCGGCCGGCTCGGTGGTACTGCTGTGCGACCCGGAGCGGATCCGCACCCGGGCGCACGACCTGGTGCGTACCAGCGCCGAGTTCCTGGAGGCGAGTTGGGCGGCGGCGGCGGTGGGGGGTACGACGCCGATCGATCTGGGCGCGTCGGCGTTCCGTACCCTCGCCGAGGTCCGGGCGACCGCGGGCGAGCTGGGGCTGCCGTGGTGGTCGGTCTCCCCTTTTGGGGCGGCACCGCAGGAGCAGGCGGCGCCGGCCCGGCTGTGGCTGGATGAGGTGCTGGAGCCGGAGGTCGAGGTCGAGGTGGCGCCGGACGAGGGGCGCGCGCTGGCGACGGCGGCGCAGCCGGTGCCGCTGTACCACGGCGAGACCGGTCGGGTCATCGACGACCTGAAGCGGTGGACCGGCGACGGCTGGCGGGTGGCGCTGGTCTTCGGTGGGCCGGGTCCGGCCCAACGCGCGGTCGAGGTGATGCGCGACGCGGGCCTCGGAGTCTCCCTTGTGGACGGTATCGCCACCGTACCGGAGCCGGGCGTCGCCCTGGTCGCCACCGGCGCGCTGGAGTTCGGCTTCATCGACGAGGCGTCCCGGCTGGCGGTGGTCACCGGTACCGACATCTCCGGTGGGCGCGGAGCGTCCACAAAGGACATGCGCAAGATGCCGAGCCGGCGGCGTAACACGATCGACCCGCTGGAGCTGCGCGCGGGCGACTACGTGGTACACGAGCAGCACGGCATCGGCCGGTACCTGGAACTGGTCCAGCGCACCGTGAACGGCGCGCAGCGCGAATACCTGGTGCTGGAGTACGCGCCATCCAAGCGGGGCCAGCCGGGGGACAAGCTGTTCGTACCCACCGACCAGCTCGACCAGCTCTCCCGGTACGTCGGTGGCGAGACGCCCACCGTGCACAAGCTGGGTGGCTCGGACTGGGCCAAGTCCAAGGCGCGCGCCCGCAAGGCGGTACGCGAGATCGCGGCCCAGCTGATCCAGCTGTACGCGGCCCGGCAGAGCACCAAGGGGCATGCGTTCGCCCCGGACTCACCGTGGCAACGGGAGCTGGAGGACGCCTTCCCGTACACCGAGACGCCGGACCAGCTCTCGGCGATCGAGGAGGTGAAGGTGGACATGGAGCGGCCGGTACCGATGGACCGGCTGATCTGTGGAGACGTGGGCTATGGCAAGACCGAGATCGCGGTACGCGCCGCCTTCAAGGCGGTACAGGATGGCAAGCAGGTCAGCGTACTGGTGCCGACAACTCTGCTGGCACAACAGCACTACAACACCTTCAGCGAGCGGATGAGCCAGTTCCCGGTGCAGATCCGCCAGCTGTCCCGGTTCGCCACGCCCAAGGAGGCGGAGCAGACGATCGGGATGCTGGGCGACGGTACCGCCGACATCGTCATCGGTACCCACCGGCTGCTGCAGGCCTCGACCCGGTTCAAGAACCTGGGACTGGTCATTGTGGACGAAGAGCAGCGCTTCGGTGTGGAGCACAAGGAATACCTGAAGCAGCTGCGTACCGCGGTGGATGTGCTCACCATGTCGGCCACTCCGATCCCGCGCACGCTGGAGATGGCGGTGACCGGGATCCGGGAGATGTCCACCATCGCCACCCCACCCGAGGAGCGGCACCCGGTGCTCACCTTCGTCGGGCCGCAGGACGACAAGCAGGTGGCCGCGGCGATCCGGCGCGAGCTGCTGCGCGACGGGCAGGTCTTCTATCTGCACAACCGGGTGGAGTCGATCGAGAAGGCGGCGCGCCGGATCCGCGAGCTGGTACCCGAGGCGCGGGTGTCTGTCGCACATGGACAGATGGGTGAGGATGCGCTGGAACACATCATGGTCGGCTTCTGGGAGAAGGAGTCCGACGTGTTGGTGTGTACCACGATCGTGGAGTCGGGTATCGACATCCCGAACGCGAACACGCTGATCGTGGAGCGGGCCGATCTGCTCGGTCTGGCTCAGCTGCACCAGATCCGCGGCCGGGTGGGTCGGGCCCGGGAGCGGGCGTACGCCTACTTCCTGTACCCGCGCGACCGGCCGCTGACCGAGCACGCGCACGAGCGGC
>JAFMQQ010001057.1 GCA_017354595.1 Micromonosporaceae bacterium | reverse complement strand
GCGACCGCCGCCGCCATGATCCACGGCGCCACCAGCGCGATCCCGTGCGGGAACGGGAAGAGGTACCACGCGATCGCCAGGATCTGCAGCGCCGTCTTGAGCTTGCCGCCCTTGCTCGCCGGGATCACCCCGTGCCGGATCACCCAGAACCGCAGCAGAGTCACCCCGACCTCCCGGACCAGGATCACCGCGGTCACCCACCAGGCCAGCCGGTGGTACCCGGAGAGAAGCACCAGTGCGGTACCGGTCAGCGCCTTGTCGGCGATCGGGTCGGCGACCTTGCCGAACGCGGTCACCAGGTCGTACGTGCGCGCGATCCAGCCGTCGGCGAAGTCGGTCGCCGAGGCGACGCAGAAGGTCAGGCAGCCGGCGACGCGCAGACCCGTCTGGGCCATCCCGGACGCGACCACCAGCGCGACGAACGCGGGCACCATGACCAACCGCAGCACCGTCAGCCCGTTGGCGATGTTGGCGACGGGCGGGTTGCGCGCTCCGCGACCCGGCCTGCCCTCGCGGGGCGCGTTTGCGGCCCGTTCGGTCACACCGTCGCCACCTCGGTCACCCGGGCGGTCAGGTCCACCCCTTCGACACCGGTCACCTCCGCCCGCACCAGGTCGCCGACGCGCAGCCCAGCCGTGCCCGGCCCGCCGGGCGCGCCGACCAGGGTGGTCGACCCGTCCTCCGGCGCCTGGTGCGCCGCCCGACCCTCGACCACCCCGCCGGCGACCTGTTCGACGAGTACCTCGACGATCGAGCCGAGCCGCTCCTCCGCGCGCTGTGCGCCCAACTCCTCGACCAGCCCGGCGATCCGCTCCACCCGCCGCCGGATGGTCGCCTGGGCGACCTTGCCCGGCAGCCCGGCCGCCTCGGTACCGTCCTCGTCGCTGTACCCGAAGACACCGACCGCGTCCAACCGCGCCTGGGTGAGGAAGCGCTCCAGTTCCGCCACGTCGGCCCGGGTCTCGCCGGGGAAGCCGAGGATCACGTTGCTGCGCGCCCCGGCCTCCGGTGCCAGCGCCCGCACCCCGTGCAGCAGATCGAGGAACCGCTCGGTACCGCCGAACCGGCGCATCCGGCGCAGCACCGGCTGGGCCGCGTGCTGGAAGGAGAGGTCGAAGTACGGCGCCACGCCAGGGGTACCGGCGATCGCCTCGACCAGGCCGGGGCGTACCTCCGCCGGCTGCAGGTACGACACCCGCACCCGGACGATGCCATCGACCGCCGCCAGCTGTGGCAGCAGCTTCTCCAGCAGCCGAGGGTCACCCAGGTCCTTGCCGTACGAGGTGGAGTTCTCGCTCACCAGCACCAGTTCGCGCACCCCGCTGGTCGCCAACCAGTGCGCCTCGGCCAGCAGTTCGTCCGGCGGGCGGGAGACGAACGCGCCGCGGAAGCTGGGGATGGCGCAGAACGCGCACCGCCGGTCGCAGCCGCTGGCCAGCTTCAGCGGCGCCACCGGTCCGCCGGTCAGCCGGCGGCGCAGCACCCGCAGGTGCGCCGGCAGTGCGCCGTCCGGCTCCGGCGCCGGGC
>JAFMQQ010001056.1 GCA_017354595.1 Micromonosporaceae bacterium | reverse complement strand
AGGCAGCGCGGGTCGCTGGTGCGCTGGTACCGGCGTAGCAGGAACAGCAGGCACATGTGCGGCGGGAACTTCGGAGCGCCACCGAAGCCCGCGTACACCTCATCGAAGTCTGCCGACAGCGACTGCGCCGCCGAGTCAAGGGTCTGCGCGGACAATGGCGCGCCGGGTACCTCGCCCCGCTGGCCGATCGCCTGCACCACCGCCGCGCCCTGCTGCAGTACCGCCTCCCGCTGGTCCCGCCAGGCCGCGGAGACGGATCGCAGCAACCGTACGAAGGCGGGGCGCGGGAAGTACGTGCCGCAGAAGAACGGCTCGCCGTCCGGTGTCGCGAAGACCGTCATCGGCCAGCCACCCTGGCCGGTCATCGCCTGGGTGGCGGTCATGTAGACCGCGTCCACATCGGGCCGCTCCTCACGGTCCACTTTGACCGGTACGAAGCCGGCGTTCACCAGCCCGGCGACCTCACCGTCGGCAAAGGACTCGTGCGCCATGACGTGGCACCAGTGGCAGGCGGCGTACCCCACCGAGATGAGCAGCGGCACGCCCCGCCGCCGGGCCTCGTCGAACGCCTCCGGCGACCACGGCCACCAGTCGACCGGATTGTCCGCGTGCTGCAACAGGTATGGCGACGTGGCGCCGGCGAGTCTGTTCACCATCCCACCCTGTCATGACCCGCGGCCGGTCGCCGGGGGCCAGCGCGGCCGGCCCGCCGAGGGGTTGGCGCGGCCGGGGCCGCCCAGGGTCAGGAGGCGTCTTCGGCGCGCAGCGGGATGACCTGGCCGCCCGCGTCGCGGATCAGTCCACGCAGTATCCCGGCCATCCTCCCGGCGGGTACCGGACCGCTGAACCCCTGCGCGGCCGTGCAACCCACCTCGGCCAGGGCCGAGCGCTGCGCCGGCGTCTCCACTCCCTCGGCCACCACGCGTACGTCGAGTTGGCGTGCGAGGTCCACTGTGGCGCGTACGATCGCCAACGCCCGTGGCGAGTCCACCATCTGCTCCACGAACGACGCGTCCACCCGCACCTCGTCCACCTGGATCCGGGTGAGGAACGTCAACGGCGAGTACCCGGTGCCGAAGTCGTCCACCGCGAGCTGGATGCCGAGCGCGCGGAGCGCGCCGAGTACTTCGGTCACCACCGGGTGCTCCGGTACCACGGCACTCTCGGCGATCTCCAGGACGAGCAGCGGCGCCGCCAGCCCGTACCGGGCAAGCAACTCGCCGATCCGGTCGGGCAGGTCGCGGTCGAGCAGGCTGCGCGGCGGTACGTGCACCGAAACCGGTACCTCCATGCCCTCGGCCACCCAGCCGGCCGCCGCCGCCAGCGCCAGATCCAGCGCGTACCAGGTGAAGGTGTTGACCAGCTCGCTGTTCTCCAGCACGTCGGCGAAGTGCTCCGGCTCCAGCTCGCCGCGGCGCGGGTGACGCCAGCGAACCATCGCCTCAACCTCGATCGGCATCCCGGTGTCGAGGTGGATCGCCGGCTGGAAGACCAGCACCAGCTGCCGGGCCGCCAACGCCTCGCGCA
>JAFMQQ010001055.1 GCA_017354595.1 Micromonosporaceae bacterium | reverse complement strand
CGTACCTTGATGCGTCCACGCCGATCGCGTCCACCAGGTCGTCGATGCTCACCACCATGCCGGCGCGCTTGGACATCCGTACCGGCTGCCCGTCCCGGCGCAGGTTCACCATCTGTCCAATAAGGACTTCGATGGTCTGGTCCGGATCCTCGCCGAAGCATGCCGCCGCCGCGCGCACCCGGCCGATGTACCCGTGGTGGTCGGCGCCCCAGATGAACATCAGCTTCTCGAAGCCGCGCTGCCGCTTGTCGAGGTAGTAGGCGCAGTCGGCGGCGAAGTAGGTCCACTCCCCGTTGGATTTGCGGTACACCCGGTCCTTGTCGTCGCCGAAGTCGGTGGTACGCAGCCAGATCGCGCCCTCCGCCTGGTACACGTGCCCCTGCTCGCGCAGCCGCTCCAGGGCCGCCTCCAGCTCGCCGCGGACGTGCAGCTCCTTCTCGCTGAAGTACAGGTCGAAGTGGACGCCGAAGTCCGCCATCGAGGTCTTGATCTCGGCCAGCATCAGCCCGACGCCCTCGACCCGGAAGACCTCCTGGGCCGCATCGGCCGGCAGGTCCAGCACGTCCGGCTGCTTCGCCACCACCTGCGCGGCGATCTCGCCCACGTACGCGCCGGCGTACCCGTCCTCCGGTACCGGCTCGCCCTTCGCCGCGGCGAGCAGCGATCGGGCGAACCGGTCGATCTGCGATCCCGCGTCGTTGAAGTAGTACTCGGTGCCAACCTCGGCACCCTGTGCGTGCAGCAACCGGGCGAGCGCGTCGCCGACCGCGGCCCAACGCACCCCGCCGATGTGCATCGGCCCGGTCGGGTTGGCCGAGACGAACTCGAGGTTGATCCTCTGGCCGGCCAGCGCCGCGCCCTGTCCGTACCGCTGGCCCTGGGTGACCACCAGCCGGGCCAGCTCGCCGGCGGCGGCGGCCTCCAGCCGGATGTTAAGGAAACCGGGCCCGGCCACCTCCACGCCGGCCACACCCGGCGCGCCGGCCAACTCGCCCGCGATGGCCTGTGCCAGCTCCCGCGGCGCCAGACCGACCCGCTTCGCGACCTGCAGGGCGAGAGTGGAGGCGTAGTCGCCGTGCTCCGCCACCCGGGGTCGCTCCACGCTCGTGGTCGCCGGCAGGGCGGCCGGGTCGAGAGCACGGTCGGTCAGCACGGCCGCGGCGGCGGCCAAGACGGCATCGGCGAGCTGAGCGGGAGTCACCGATCGATGGTATCGGCATCGGGGGTACACTTCGGAACGCTTTCCTACCCCGGGACGACCTGACCGCACCGACACGACGAGGCCCCTTCGGATATGAGCATCAGCACTCCGCAGACCGGCGGTGAACGCCGCGATTCGGCAGGCAAGGCGATCGCCACCGGAAAGCCGCCGGCGAAGAAGGCGGCGGCGAAATCCGGCACTACCTCCAACCCGGCCAAGTCGGGAAGCCCGGCGAAGTCGACCGGCGGGAGCGCCGCGAAGGGCACCACGGCCAAGGCCTCTCCGGCGAAGAGCACCGGGAAGCCCGGTGCCACCCGCGCGGGCGG
>JAFMQQ010000295.1 GCA_017354595.1 Micromonosporaceae bacterium | reverse complement strand
TACGACGAGATGCTCTGGCTGGGTGGCGTCATCCTGAACCGGGTCGTCTCCCAGCGACACGAGCAACTGTTGCGCGAGTCGCTCGCCGACCTCGCCGTCCCGGTCCTCGGTGCGTTGCACCGCGAGCAGCTCGCTGAGGCCGCGCTGCCCACCCGGCTGGAAGGGGTGGTACCGGTCGTCTCGCGCACCGTCGCCGCCCGCCGCGCGGTACGCCGGCTCGGCGAGTGTGTCGCCGCGAGCGTGAACATGGACCGGCTGCTCGCGCTCGCCCAGTCCGCACCGCATCTGGTCGCCGAGGCCTGGTCGCCGGAGCCACCCGCCGACCTGCGGGTGCCCGAGCCGGCCGGGCCGGCGGGCGACCAGGACCCGGCCGTCGCGCTCGCCGTGGTGACCGAGGCGCTTGCCAGGGCCACGAATGCGCTCATCCGCGGTACGGACGAGACGCCGGTCATCGAGGCACGCCCGAGCCAGGAGCAGGCGCGCCCTGCCGATCAGGCGCGCCCTGCCGATCAGGTGGCGGCCGGACCGGGCCGCCCGGTGATCGCCGTCGCCGGCGGCGGGGAATCCTGGTACGGGTACCAGGAGACGGTCGAGCTGCTGGTCGCGGCGGGGGCCGAGGTGGAGCCGGTCGACCCGTTGCGGGACGAGCGACTCCCCGCCCGCGCCGCCGGGCTGGTGATCGGCGGCGGGCTCCCCGAGGCGTACGCGGAGGAGCTATCCGGAAACACCGCACTCGCCGGTGCCATCCGCTCGCTGGCCGGGCGTGGCGCGCCGATCGTGGCCGAGGGGGCCGGCCTCGCCTTCCTGCTGGGGGAGTACGACGGCCGCCCGATGGCGGGCGTGCTGAACGCGACCGGGCGGGCTGGGGAGCACCTGGTGCTGGGGTACCGGGAGGCGACTGCGCACTCGGTTTCACCGCTGTTCCCGAGGGGTACCCGGGTCGTCGGCTACCGCCAGCATCGCGGTGTGTGTACGCCGCGGGCGGGGGAGGAACCCGCGTGGTCCTGGCCAGGCGGAGAACCGGAGGGATTCGTGCGCGGCCGGATACACGCGTCGTACCTGTGCCTGCACTGGGCCGGGGTACCCGGCCTGGCGAGCCGGCTGGTCGCAGCGACCGGCAATGTAGCGCCCGCTCCGCCCACCCCGCCCGGGCCCACGCAGCCTGCGCCCAACCCGCCGGCCGGGACGGACAAGGCCACCCTCCGGATGGCGGCGTGACCGTGGCCGACGGCCGCGGTGAGGCCGGCTCGGGCAAGGCCGCCTCGGGCAGGGCTGATTCCGGTCAGGCGGCCGGCCTGCTGCGGGTGCGGCGGTTCCCGGAACTGACCGTGGCCACCCCCCGCCTGCACGTACGCGCCCTGGTCGCCGATGATGCGGCCGATGTCGCGGGGCTGTTCGCCGATCGGCAGGCGCAGCGGTGGCTGGCGTCGCCGGCCGGGTGCGCCGGCCTGCCGGAGGCGCTCGCCTGGTGCACCGAACTCAGGCAGGAACGGCGGGACAGCGGTGCCGGCGACCACTACGCAGTGGTACGCCGCGAAGACGACGGCCTGGTCGGTTGTGCGTGGACGAAGCGTACCGACTGGGCAGCGCTGGCCACCGAGGTCTGCTTCGCGGTCTGCGAACCGGCCCGCGGCTTCGGGTTCGCCGCTGAGGCGCTGGACGCGTTGTCGGTCGCGCTGATCCTGGAGCACGGTTTCCAACGGATCGAGCTTCGCATCGCCCCCGGGAACACGGCGGCCCGGCGGGTCGGGGAGAAGGCCGGGTTCGTGTACGAAGGACTGCTGCGCAACGCCGGACACCTCCACAGTGGACGCGTCGACCTGGAGCTGTGGTCGCTGGTCGCCGCCGACCTGCGCTGAGCCGCGCCCGCTGCCGGCCTCAGTGGCTCCCGCCATTGACCACACTGGACGGTGGCGGAGTGAAGCCGAGCACCGGCTTGCCGCGCATCGCGTCGTGAATGGTCGCGGGGATCACGGTCATCGGCCAGTCGTGCCGCCCGCCGCCCGCCACGTCCAGCGGGTTGTCCGGGTCGGCGACGAAGGCCGCGCCGATCAGCTGCGGGGTGAACCCGATGAACCAGGCCGACCGGTTGTCATCCGTGGTACCGGTCTTGCCGGCGAACGGCCGGCCCACCGTGGCGTACGCACGCGGTGCCGTAGACCATCCGCCGCAGCTGCCGCGCGCCGCCCCGTACCCGGTGGTGCAGCGCATGGCGTCCACCGCGCCCCGAGCCACCGCCTGGCTCACCGCGCGGGTGCAGTCCGGCTTGACCGGCACGCTCTGGCCGTCGGGCCCGACGATCGACTGTGCCGCCAGTGGCCGGCAGAACCACCCGTCGGCCGCAACCGTGGCGTACGCCGCGGCCATCTCCAGCGGTGTGGTCTGGGCGGTGCCGAGGGTGAAGGAACCCCAGTCGTTGGGGAACCTGGTCGCCAGCCGGCGGTCCACCCCGTTGTGCCAGGTGAGGCCGAGGCGTTCGGCCATGTGTACCGCGCTGGCCGGGCCGACCCGCTCCTCCAGCTGCACCCAGAAGGTGTTCACCGACTTGCCCCAGCCCGACCAGATGGTCTGCGGGCCGGTGTCGCTGCCGCTGGCGTTCTGCGGGCACCATCGGCCGCCACAGGAACCCGGGCCGCTCGCGCTGAACCGGGTCATCAGCCGCTCCGGCGCGTAGATCGTGGTGGAGAGCGGGTACCCCTTCTCCAGCGCCGCAAGTAGTACGAAGTATTTAAATGTGGAACCCGCTTGATATCCGGCATCAGGGCCGCCGCCGAGCAACATATTGACGGTACGCGGATAGGTCGCCCTGACATTGTGCCGGCGCTTCTGCGGGTCGCTGGAGAGCGGGTTGTGCGACTGGTTCAGCGAGTAGATCCGGTTGACCGCCATCGCCTTGATCCGGCCGGTACCCGGTTCCATGAAGACACTGCCGACGGCGAACCGGTTGCCGACTCCGCCGGTCTGCTCATTGACGTGCCTCAGCGCGCTCGCCTGGATCTTCGGGTCCAATGTGGACACGATCGCGTACCCGCCGGTGCGCAGCTTGTCCAGCCGCTGCAGCGGGTTGGCGCCGAACTGCGCCTGCGTCATCCACCAGGCCTTGAACTCGTCGCAGAAGAAGCCCCAGTCGATGTGCTTCCGGTTCACCGAGGTGCAGTCGTTGGGTGGGTTGTACAGGTGCAGCGCCAGCGGGGCGCCCTTGGCCGCCGCCGCCTGCTCCGCCGTGACATAGCCGAGCTGAGCCATCCGGTCGATGACGTAGTCCCGGCGCTGCCGGGCCGCGGTCTGGTTCCGGCCGCCCGGATCGTACGCGGTGGGTGCCTGTACCAGCCCGGCGAGCATCGCCGCCTGGGACAGGGTGAGCCTCGCCGGCGAGGTGGAGAAGTAGATCTGGGCGGCGGCGAAGATGCCGTAGGCGCGGTGCCCGAAGTACGCCACGTTCAGGTACCCCTCCAGGATCTGCGCCTTGGTCATCCGCTTCTCCAGCTCCACCGCCAGCTTCATCTCGCGCAGCTTGCGCCCGGCCGACCGCTCGGTCGCGTTCACCGCCGCCTGCGGGGTGGCCGCCGCGTCCCGCTCCGCGTTGCGCACGTACTGCATTGTCAGCGTCGAGGCGCCCTGGGAGACCTGGCCCGCCTGGTTGTTGGCGACGAAGGCGCGGATCGTTCCGTGCAGGTCTACCCCGTGGTGCTGGTAGAAGCGGGCGTCCTCGGCCGCGACGATGGCCTCCTGGATCCACGGCGAGGTATCGGCGAGCGAGGTGTACCGGCGGTACTCCTCATAGAAGCTGGTGATCAGCGTCCGGCCGTCGGAGGCGTACAGGTACGAGGTCTGCGGCGGCGGCACGATCGCCAGTTGGCTGGGCATGCCTTCGATGGCGTCAGCTCCGGCCTGCAGCGCCCGCCCGGCGATCACGGTCGTCGGATAGGCGAGTGCCGCCAGCACGATCCCGCCGATGACGCCGGTGTGCAGCAACTTGGCCAGCCGTCCGGCGGTGAAGAGTCTCCGCGACATGAAACTGACCTTAGCCGGCAATGCAGGCCAAAGGTGTGTATCACCCGAACTCGACAGCCATCGGGTAGGTGGCAGGATCGGCCCCATGTCCGAGGAGAGCGCGCTCGACCAGACGTTGGCGGCCGTCGGCCCGCTCGATGTCCAGGCGATGGCGGCGGCCCGGGAACTGCAAGGGCGGTTGACCAAACCGGCGGGTTCGTTGGGCGCGCTCGAGGATCTGTCGGTACGGCTGGCAGGACTCGCCGGCCTCTGCCCGCCGCCGGTACCGGAGCCGGCCGCGGTGGCGGTCTTCGCCGGCGATCACGGGGTACACGCCCGCGGCGTCTCGCCCTGGCCGCAGGAGGTCACCGCGCAGATGGTGGCGAACTTCCTCGCCGGTGGGGCGGTCGTCAACGCCTTCGCCCGCCAGGTCGGCGCCACAGTTACCGTGGTCGATGTCGGGATCGCCACCCCGGTGCCTGATGCGCCAGAGCTGGTACGGGCAAGGGTGCGCGATGGTACCCGGGACCTCTCGGTGGAACCGGCGCTGACCCGTACCGAGGTGCTGGCCGCCCTCGGCACCGGAGTCACGGTCGCCGACCGCCTGCTCGCCGCCGGCGCCCGGGCACTGATCACCGGCGACATGGGGATCGGCAATACCACACCGGCGGCGGCCCTGGTCGCCGCGTTCACCGGCGCCGAACCGGGTGCGGTCACCGGCCGGGGCACCGGCATCGACGACGCCACCCTGGTCCGCAAGACCGCGATCGTCCGCGATGCGTTGCGGTTGCACCGGCCCGACCGGGCCGACCCGGTCGGGGTGCTCGCTGCGGTCGGCGGGCTGGAGCACGCCGCCCTGGCCGGCTTCATCCTGCGCGCCGCCGCCCGCCGGGTACCGGTGATCCTGGACGGGC
>JAFMQQ010001054.1 GCA_017354595.1 Micromonosporaceae bacterium | reverse complement strand
ACCCGGGTCCGGCGCCACCCCGCTATCTCCTCGTGGAAGGTCGGGCGCTGCTGCCGTGGCTCAACTCGCCGTGCAGGCGAAGGTACCGGCACCGCTGGTGAGTACGAAGCCGCTGGGCAGCGGCGAACCGGCGGGCTCGGTGGCGAAGAACCCGATCTGGGCCTGGCCGCCGGGGTTGATGGTGGCGTAGTAGGACGCCGGCGTGGCCGTCGCCTGGTCCCCGGTGCGGGTCAACGTCGCGCCGAAGGTGTAGCTGAGCACCTGCGCGGCGGGCATCGTGAAGGTGACCGTCCAGTTGGAGACCACAGTGGACGCGGTCATGTCCTCGATCACCACGGTGGCCTGCTCGAACCCGGCGACCGGCCGCACCGTGGTGGTGCAGGTCGGCGCCGGTTCCAGCTGCCGCGTGGTGAAGGTGAGCGGCGGCGAGGGTTGCGACCGGTTGCCGTTCGCGTCGAAGGCGACCATCACAACGGTGTAGGCCGTACCGGGCGTCAGATCGGTGAGGTAGACCGTGGGGATGTTGTTGGTCGCCCAGTCGGTCCAGACGCCGTCGATCTGGCGCTGCACCCAGTAGCCGGCGACGCGGTGGTTGTCGGTCGAGCCGGTGAGGGCGTCGATCGTGGCCCGGATGGTGCTGATCACTTCCGGGTACAGGGTGCCGGGCGCGGTGGGCGGTACCGCGTCCGGCACCGGAGCGGTCCGCACATTGAGGATCCCCGAGCTGGCACTGGCGGTGTATCCGGAACCGTCGACCGGGTTGGCCACGATCCGGTACTCGTACACCGAGTCCGGTACCAGTCCGGTGTGGGTGTACGCCGTCTCGCTGGTGGTGGCCAGCACCCGCCAGGACAGGGCGCCGGTCTCGAACTCCTGGACCGTGTAGCTGGCGACCGGGCCGGCCGACGGCGACCAGGAGAAGGTGATGCTGGTGGTGGTGATGGTGGACGCGACCGGCGTACCCGGCGTGGGCAACGGCGCGGCCGCGGCCGCCGGCTGGGCGAGCGCGAGGGCGACCAGCGCGGCGAGCGCGCCGATCACCGGCCAACGGGCAACTCTCATCGCACGTGCTCCTCGGTGCTGGGACGGGACACCCTGACGGGGACGGACATTCGCATGGTCCGGCACCGTGCCGGCCGGCGCCCGCGATCCTGGACATGGTTGGACACCCGGCCGACGGCGGTACCGGAGGAGGTCCCGACGGGTACCGGCGATATGCCCTTGCCCGGCGTGACCCTCCGGCGGCAGGCTGCGATGATGCGGGCGATACGGACGCTGTCCCTGATCGCGGCCCTGGCACCACTGCTGGTCGCGTGCGGTGGCGGCCAGCCCGCGGCCGCCCCGCCGGCCACACCCACCGTGACCATCCCGGGGACGGTGCTGGTACCGCTCGGCAACCGGCCGTTCCACCTCTACCTGCCCCGTTCGTACGCCTCCGGCCGGCCGGCGCCGCTGATCGTCGCGCTGCACGGGTACAGCTCGAACTCAGCCGAGCTGGCGTCGTACTTCAAACTCCCCGCACAGGCGG
>JAFMQQ010000294.1 GCA_017354595.1 Micromonosporaceae bacterium | reverse complement strand
CCCCCGGGCCGCGCGCGGCGCTCACTTCTCGGTGCTCGGGTCCTCGGCGGTCGAAGCGCCGGGCTCCGGCGCAGCGGCCGGCGTGGGGGCCGGCGCCGCGGCCGGCTCCTTCTTGCCGACGGTGATGATGGCCTTGATCGGGGCCTGTCCACTGCGCATCAACTGCTCGCCGCGGGCGACCAGGTCGGTGTAGATCGCGGTGGCCCGGTCCTGCGCGGCCTGGGCGCTGGTCAGTACCGCGTGCGCGTTGCGCCGCGCGGCGCCACGCAGCCGCTCGATGTCGAGCTTGACGTCGAGCTCTCCGGCCGAGACCCGCTCGCGCAGCTCGGCGACCTTGGCCGGCAGCTTGCGCAGCTGCTGGTAGGCGATGTCGCTGGCGCCGGCGGCGGCGTAGAGCGGGTTCGGCAGGCGGTTACGGTTCTCGGTGTTGGTCATCGTGTCTCCTCTTTGGGTGGCTCGGTGGTCTCAGCTGGCTGCGCGGCCGCGGCCACGGGTTCGCCGTCGGATGGTCCGGCCCCGCCGGCATCTCGCGCGTTCTCGCGGCGGAACGTCTCGTAGATCTGGGTCAGCGACTGCTTCTGCGCCTCGGTCAGGTCGGGGTCGCCGGCGATCGCCGCGCGTACCCCCGTGTGGCCGTCCTTGGCGTCCAACAGGCCGGCCCGCAGGTACATCAACGGCGTCGATACCCTCAGCGCGCTGGCGATCTGCTGGAGCACCTCGGCGCTCGGCTTGCGCAGCCCTCGCTCGATCTGGCTCAGGTACGGGTTGCTCACCCCGGCCTGGTCGGCGAGCTGGCGCAGCGAGATGCGGGCGTTGCGCCGCATGTCCCGGATGAACTCACCGATGTCGCGGGGTAGTTCCTTACGCACGCGGCCAAGGCTAGCCGGCGGCGCTAACTCCAGCAAGCGATCTGCTAGCACCAGTTAGCGTGAGGCCGGTCACCCGGCCGGAAATCCCCGGCTCAGCGCGGCTTGATGCCGAGCAGGACCCGGGCCTCCGCCGCGGTCAGCTGCGGGCGCTCGGCCAACCGGGCAACCGCGACCGCGCGGGCGACCAGCTGCATGTTCGACTCCACCGGCTGGCCCTTGCGGTAGGTCAGGGTGTCCTCCATCCCGACCCGCAGGTGCCCGCCGGCGCAGAGCGAGGCGAGCATCACCGGCAGCGTGGTACGCCCGATCCCGGTGGCCGAGAAGGTGGCGCCGGCCGGCAGGTCGCGCAGGCAGGCGACGAGCGCCTCGGCGGTACCGGGCATCCCACCGGGTACGCCCATCACCAGGTCGACGTGGACATGCCCGCCGGCCGGCGGACCGTACCGGTCGAGCAGCCGGTGCAGCGTGGTCAGCTGGCCCAGGTCGAAGATCTCGTACTCGGGCACGATGCCGCGCTCCTGCATCCCGGTGTGCAGCGCGACGATGAACTCCCACCGGTTGAGGAACACGTCCTGGCCGAAGTTGACGGTACCCATGGTGCAGGAGGCCATCTCCGGTGCGGCTTCGAGCACCCGCAGCCGGTCCGCTTCGGCATCGTGTACCGAGCCTCCGGTGGAGAGCTGCACGATGAGGTTGGTATCGGCGCGCAGCGCGGCGACCGTCTCCTTCAGCCGGCCGAGGTCAAGCGTGGGACGGGTGGCGGCGTCGCGGATGTGTACGTGGACGATGGCGGCGCCCAGCGCCTCGCACTCGCGGGCGGTGGTGACCAGTTCGTCGAGGGTCACCGGCAGCGCGGGTACCGCCGCCTTCTCCGCCTCGGCACCGGTCGGTGCCACGGTCACGATCGTTCCCGGCTCCATGCACCGACCCTATCGGGCCGGGCTGGGGCGCCAGTCAGCTCTCCGGGTCGATGGCCGCGGCGGACCCGGCCACCCGCAGCTGCGCGTCGTCGGGTACCGAACGCTTCAGCACCGCGAGCGCGATCATGCCGAGTTCGAAGTGGCGTACCGCCGTGCCGACGTACCCCACCTGGCGTCCATCCACTGTAGACACCTGGGTGCCCTGGGCCGGTGGCTGGTCGGTGGCGATACCGTCCAGGTGCAGCAGTACCAGTCGGCGCGGCGGCCGGCCCAGGTTGTGTACCCGGGCCACCGTCTCCTGGCCGCGGTAGCAGCCCTTGTCCAGGTGTACCGCGCCGGCGAGCCAGTCAACCTCGGCCGGCAGCGTGCGGTGGTCGGTCTCGAAGTGCAGGCGTGGCCGGCGCGCCGCCACCCGCAGCGCCTCGAACGCCCAGATCCCGGCGAGCGGTACGCCCAGTCCGGTCGCCACTTCGGCCTTCTGGTCGCGCGGCACCAGCAGGTCGTACCCGTACGGCATCCGGCGCACCCAACCGGCCCCACCCGGCCTGGCCGCCACACCGTACACAGTGGAGGGTCGAGCCGCGACATCGGCGGAGGCGAACTTCGGCCCGGGCACCGGCTCGATCTGCGGCGGCGCCAGGGCCAGGCCGGGGATGGCGGCATCCGGCCCGACCAGTGACAGCAGCGCCCAGCCGGCGCTGACATCCGCCGGCTCGACCCGCATCAGGAACCGCATCCGGGTCAGGAAGTCCAGCAGTGCCGGCGCAGCGCCCGGCTCCGTGTCCAGCCAGGCGGTCGTACCGTCATCGGCGAGTACCGCGTGCTGCTCGACATGCCCATGCGGCGAGAGCACCAGGAACTCGCTGCCCTCGCCCGGCCGCAGCGCGGTCAGGTGCTGGGTGGTCAGGCTGTGCAGCCAGGTGAGCCGGTCCTGCCCGGGAATGGCGAGTACGCCCCGGTGCGACCGGTCGACCAGCCCGACCCGTTCGGCCAGCAACCGCTGCTCGCCCATCGGGTCGCCGTAGTGCGCGGTGGCACCCGCGTCGACCGACCCGGGATCCAGCGCGGCGACCGGAATCCCCGCCACCGCAGATGCGTCAGCCATTCTTCGCTCCACATTCGACATTCGCCGCGCAGGCCGCACAGACGCCGAACAGCGCCACGTGCCCGATGTCGATGCCGAAGCCGTACTCCTTGTGCAGGGTGGCCGCCATCGGGTCGAGCACCTCCGGCGAGACCTCGGCGACCCCGCCGCAGAGCCGGCACACCAGGTGCACGTGCTGGTCCTCGCCGGCCGGGTGGTAGGTGGGCGCGCCGTGCGAGAGGTGCGCGTGGGTCACCAGGCCCAGCTCTTCGAGCAGCTCCAGGGTGCGGTACACGGTGGTGATGTTCACCCCGGCGGCGGTCTGCGCGACCTTGGCGTGCACCTGTTCCGGGGTGGCGTGGCCGAGGTGGTAGACCGCCTCCAGTACCAGCTGGCGCTGCGCGGTGAGCCTGAGGCCACGCGAGCGGAGGACGGCCGCCAGAGACGGGTCGGACACGCTCTCGATCGTAGTCACGCCGGTCGGTGGCCGCCCGTGGACGGGCACCACGCCGGACGGGCACCGCGCCGGCTCAGCCAGCGACCCGGGGCAGCCGCGCCGACAGATGCGGCGTCAACCGCTGCCCGACCGCCGCCATCTCCTGGGCGTACAGCAGTGCGCCCTCCACGATCCCGTACAGCCGCTGGCCGGCGGTCACCTCCTTGGCGGTGACGGTACGCACCACCGCGTCGGTACCCAGCTCCACCTTCAGCCCGTCGAGCCGGCCGATGTACAGCTCCATCACCCCGAAGGGATAGGCGAGCATCACTTCCAGCTCATCCGTCGGGCGCCCGTCCGCCAGGACCGGACGCCACCAGCCGACCTCCGGTGCGGCCGGGCGGATCGGGGTACCGTCCTCCTCGATCAGCCACGACCGGGACTCGTACCTGATGAACGGCCGGCCGTCATGGCTGAACCGGATCTCCTGCGCGAAGTGAAAGTCCTCGATGGTTGGGTACCCGCCCCGGCCGCGGCCGCGCCACACCCCGATGAATGGCAGCAGGCCGAGTACCGCCGGATGCAGGTCCGGCCCGGCACGCAGGTCATGCGTGTCCTGGTACGGGTACTCGCCGACCGGCGGCGCGTTCAGCCACGGCGGCGGGCCGATTGCTCCGGATTGCGCGCGTGTAGCGCGCCGGCGGTCCGGCTGGCCGGCGCCGTCCTGGTCGGCGCCCCCGCCCGTCACAGCCGGCCCCGGCTGATCTTGGCGGCGAGGTAGACCAGACCGCCGGCGAACGCGCCGAACCCAGCAACCAGCAGGCTGACGAAGCCGATCTCGGTGAGCACCCCCAGATCCTATGCTGGCCGGTATGCCCCGCAATCTCATCGTCAAGGTGACCGCCGGAGCCGATGCGCCGGAGCGCTGCGCCCAGGCCTTCACGGTGGCCGCCACCGCGCTGTCCGCCGGTGCCGAGGTGTCCCTGTGGCTGACCGGCGAGTCGGCCTGGTTCGCCCTGCCCGGTCGGGCCGAGAAGTTCGAGCTGCCGCACTCGGCGCCGCTGCAGGATCTGCTCGGTGCGGTGCTCGCCGGCGGCCGGGTGACACTCTGCACCCAGTGCGCGCAGCGCCGGTCGATCGACCAGGATGATGTGCTGCCCGGGGTACGGATCGCCGGCGCGGCCGCCTTCGTCGAGGAGGCCCTCGCCGACGGCGCCCAGGCGCTGGTCTACTGACAGCCGCTGGTCTCGAACAGCGTCAGCTGGTTGCTGTCACCGCGCAGCACCACGCCAGCGCCGTCCCAGTGCAGGGCGACCAGGTCGTCCCGGGCCAGCACGGTGGGCCGCCCGGCGGGCAGCAACGAGGTCAGGGCGGCGGGCCGCGCTCCGGTGATCGAAGCCTCGACGGTACGGGCACCGCACGGCAGCTGGTGGGTCCGCCAGCTGGCGGCGGTACCGCCGGTGGTCGCGAGCAGCTGGTCGATGTGTTGCCGGCCGGCGGGTTGTGGCACCGCGGTCGGGTCGCCAGTGGGCAGCGCGCCGCCGGGCACCCGGCAGCCGGTACTGACGACGATCTGCACCCCGCCCGGCTCCGGCGCCGT
>JAFMQQ010001053.1 GCA_017354595.1 Micromonosporaceae bacterium | reverse complement strand
GCTGCCGGTCCGCCTCGGCCAGGTCGCTGGCCATCTGGTTGAACGCCACGGCGAGCTGCCCCACCTCATCGCGCGAACTGGCCCGTACCCGCCGGGTGTAGTCGCCGCGCGCCATCGCCCGTGCCGCCGCGGTCATCTCCCGCAGTGGCCGGGTCATACCGTGCGCCAGTATCTGGGTGATCACCAGCGCGACGATGACAGCGGTGAACGACGTTCGCGGGGGCAGGCGACCGAGGATCCCCCAGAACACGGCGAGGCCGGCCGTACCCGAGGCGAGGATGACCAGGCTCAGCTTCAGTTTGATGTACCTGACGAAGTCCAACGGCCGGGGCAGCATCTCGGCCAACGCGCCCAACCGGGCGATCATGCGGGCACCTCCAGCGCGTAGCCGACACCGTGCACGGTGCGGATCACGTCCGCGCCGAGCTTGCGGCGCAACGCCTTCACGTGACTGTCCACGGTGCGGGTACCCGACGTGTCGGCCCACCCCCAGACCTCGGCGAGCAGTCGCTCCCGCGGCAGTACCGCGCGTGGCCGGCCGGCCAGGTGTACCAGCAACTCGAACTCGGTCGGCGTGAGGTGCACCTCGGCGCCGGCCCGCCGTACCCGCCGCTCGGCCAGGTTGATCTCCAGGTCGCCGAGGAGCATCGGCGGCTGATTCCGGCCCGCCTCCTGCATCCGCTCCACCCGGCGCAGCAGGGCCCGTACCCGGGCGGCGAGCTCGCGGATGGAGAACGGTTTGGTGAGGTAGTCGTCGGCACCGACCGCCAGGCCGACCAGCAGATCGGTCTCGTCGTCCCGGGCGGTGAGCATGATGACCGGCACCGGCCGGTCCGCCTGGATCCGCCGGCACACCTCCAGGCCGTCCAGGCCGGGCAGCATGATGTCGAGTACCACCAGGTCGGGGCGCAGCCGCCGGACCGCATCGACGGCGACCGCGCCGTCACCGGCGACCTCCACCGCGAACCCTTCGGCGCGCAGCCGCGCGGCGACCGCGTTGGCGATCGCAGCTTCATCCTCGACCACGAGGATCCGGCGTGGTGTCGTCATGTCCGGCAGCGTATTCGACACTGGTGGAAGCGCCGGGCGCGAGTTGTGGCGAGAATGTGGAGACCCGGCCAAGACTAGCGGTTCCAGTCCTGCTTCGCGGCGCGTACCAGGCGGTCCTTCAGCTCCCGGGTGTGCCGGCGGGAGACTGGCAGTTCGCGACCGTCCACAGTGACCATGTACCCGCCGCCGGTCAGCCGGAGTTCGGTGATCAGGCGCAGCTGCACCAGGTACGAGCGGTGGATACGTACGAACCCGGCGTCCGCCCAGCGTTCGGCGAGGGTCGCCAGCGGTACGCGTACCAGGTGCGACCCGTCCGCGGTGTGCAGCCGCGCGTAGTCGCCCTGTGCTTCCACCCAGCGTACGGAGGAGCGGGGCAGCAGCCTGGTGACCCCGGCCAGCTCGACCGGGATGGTCGGTTCCTCCGCCGCCTCGCGGCGCGCGGCGACCGCGGGGTGGGACGGCACCAGTCGCGCCACCGC
>JAFMQQ010001052.1 GCA_017354595.1 Micromonosporaceae bacterium | reverse complement strand
GGCCCGCGCGGCGCTCAGCGTGGCGAGTAGCTCGGTGGCGGCCCGGTGTGCCGCGGCCCGGTCCCGGCCGCGGAAGCAGAACAGCTCCGCCGGCCAGTCCAGCCGGGCGTGCCGCGGCTGCGGCCGGGCCGGCTCGGCGGCGAGTACCACGTGGTAGTTGGTTCCACCGAAGCCGAACGCGCTGACCGCGGCGAGCCGCTGGTCGGCCGGTACCGCCCAGGGGCGGGCCCGGGTGGTGAAGGCGAACGGGCTGCGGTCGGCATCCCAGGCCGGGTTGGGCCGGGAAAGGTTGATGGTCGGCGGCCGGACACCGGTGTGCAGCGCCAGCGTCGCTTTGATCACCCCGGCCAGCCCCGCCGCGCACTTGGTGTGGCCGATCTGCGACTTCACCGAGCCCAGCGTGCAGCCGCCCGGCTGGGCACCCGCCTCGGTGAACAGCTTGGTCAGCGTCTCCAGCTCGGTCCGGTCGCCGACGACGGTACCGGTGCCGTGCGCCTCCACCAGACCCACCTGCGCCGGGGAGACACCGGCGCTGGCGTACGCCCGGTCCAGCGCCCGCCGCTGCCCCTCGGGGCGCGGCGCGGTCAGCCCCAGCGCCCGGCCGTCACTGGCCGCGCCGAGACCCTTGATGACCGCGTAGATCCGGTCGTGGTCGCGGCGCGCGTCGGCCAGCCGCTTGAGTACCACGCATGCCACGCCCTCGCCGAGCGCGATGCCGTCGCCGGTGCTGTCGAAGGTCCGGCACCGCCCGGTCGGGGAGAGTGCGTGCGCGGAGGTGAACATCAGGTAGTCGTTGATTCCATTGTGGATATCCGCGCCGCCGCAGAGCATCAGGTCGCTGCTGCCGCAGCGCAGCTCCTTGCAGGCTGCGTCGAGCGCGGCGAGCGAGGAGGCGCAGGCCGCGTCGACGGTGAAGTTCGGCCCGCCGAGGTCCAGCCGGTTGGCGACCCGGCCGGCGATGACGTTCGCCAGCACCCCGGGGAAGGAGTCCTCGGTCACCGTGGGCAGCTGCTCGGCCAGCGCCTCCGGTACCTCGCCCAGGTAGGCCGGGAGCATGGTGCGCAGGGTCTGCGCGTGGGACATGTCGCTGCCGGCGTCGGCGCCGTAGACCACACCGGTACGGGCGTGGTCGGCGCCCGGCCTGTCGTGCGGGTACCCGGCGTCGGCCAGCGCCCGGCTGGCGACCTCCAGGGCGAGCAGCTGGGTGGGGTCGATGCTGCTCAATGCGGCCGGGGGGATGCCGTACCGGAGCGCGTCGAAGGGTACCGGCGCCAGGAACCCGCCCCACTTGGAGACGCTGATCCGGCCCTGCCTGCCCGGCGGTACCTCGGGCGCGTAGTAGGTCGCCACGTCCCACCGGTCGGCCGGCACCTCAGTGATCGCGTCGGTACCGGCGAGGATGGTCTGCCAGTAGCTGGCCAGGTCCGGCGAGTTGGGGAAGACGCAGGCCATGCCGACGATGGCGATGTCCAGTGCGCCGGTCGCCTCGGCCGGTGGGACCGGCGCGGCGGGCGGGAGCGGCGGGGCCGG
>JAFMQQ010001051.1 GCA_017354595.1 Micromonosporaceae bacterium | reverse complement strand
GCGCCGAGCCAGGTGCTGTGCGCGGCGATGAAGACGGTGACGAACGCGGCGAGCGCCGAGGCGAAGACGACCGAGGCCCAGCCGAGGATGAAGCCACCGGCCCCGCCGACCAGTGCCTTGCCGGCCAGCCCGAGGATCGCGGCGACGAAGACCAGCAGGAACAGCGCGCGCAGATCGCGGGCGATCAGGTTGCGCAGGGCCGCGCTGCTGCTGTCGCTCGGCCCGAAGGCCCACGACGGCCAGCTGAGCTGGCGGAGGAACCAGCCCCAGACGGTGTCCGCCCGGCTGTGCCGGCCGACCCACTCGGTGAAGGCCTGGTTCCCGAAGGCGAGAATCAGGACCAGTGTCGCGATGACGCCAGCGCCGGTTGCCGTCTTGGCGCGTCCAAACACAGCCATGCATGAAGGGTACGGACTGACTGTCCACTCACGACATACTCAATTGAGTAGTCGGATAGATACATAGAGTTACATCGCGCTCAGTCGCTGCAAAGCCTGGCCAGCGTCTGCCGGCCGATCTCGGCGAACTCCGGGTCGCCGGCCAACCCGACCGCTGACAGGTTCAGACCGAAGAACACCGCCCAGCCGCGGGCGCGCAGCAGCGTGTCGGCGGAGACCGGGTGGTACGCCGCCCAGACCTGCCCGTGCACCTCGTTCGGAAAAAGCATCCAAGCCGCGCTGAGATCGGCCGCGGGGTCGCCGGTGGTCATGTCGCCCCAGTCGAGTACCGCCGCCAACCGGCCCTGCTCGACCACGATGTTCTTCGGGTGCAGGTCCCCATGGAGACACGTCTCGGGTACGTCCATCGGCATCCCGACCGCCGACCGCCACCGGTCCCGGACCGCGGCCAGTGGTGGCTCCGGTGAGTCCACAGTGGACAGCTGCTGCAGCAGGTCCTCGATCCGGTCGGTCAGGTTCACCAGTGGCACACCGCGGTAGTCGTTGCGCGGGAATCCGTCCGGCGCCGGCTGGTGTACCGCCGCGAGGAACTCGCCGAACCGGCCGGCCTCGGCGCTGGACAGCGGTGCCCGCTCGGCCGACTGCCCAGCCACCCACGGCACGATGCTCCACGGCCACGGAAACCCGGTGCCCGGCGCACCGACGCGTACCGGGGCGGGTACCGGTACCGGCAGCCGCGGGGCGAGCCACGGAAGCCAACGCTGCTCCTGCCGCAGCAGTGGTACGGCGGCCTCGATCCGCGGCAGCCGGACCGCCAACTGCTCGCCCAGCCGGTAGGTGGCGTTGTCCCAGCCGGTCGCCGCGTGCCGCAGCGGCAGGTCGGCCAGGTCGGGGTGGGCTGTCTGGATCAGGTTCCGCACCAGGTGCTCGTCGATGTCGATGTCGGCGGGCGGGATACCGGGAACGGACATTGCCGAATGGTACGGCGCCGTCTGGCGCACCGGTGCGCCCGAGGCCATCATGTGCCCAATTGGCATAGGTCGATCACATCCGGATCCAGAGCACAGGAGGCAGCCATGAGGATCGTCACGCCGCTCCGCCTCGCCACCTTCGCCGCCGTCGTCTCCACCGCG
>JAFMQQ010001050.1 GCA_017354595.1 Micromonosporaceae bacterium | reverse complement strand
CTGAACCACTTCAAGGAGATCAACGACACGCTGGGGCACGCCGCCGGCGACCGGGTGCTGGGTGAGGTGGCGCTGCGACTGGCCGCCGCCGCACACCCGGACGACCTGGTGGCCCGGCTCGGCGGCGACGAGTTCGCCGTCCTCTTCGCCCGGCTCGGCGCCCCAGCCCTGGCGATGCCGCGCGCCCGCGCTCTACTCGGCAGCCTCGGCGAGCCGATCGAGGTGGAGGGTATCCGGATCGTCGTCGAGGCGAGCGCCGGCGTCGCGCTCGCCCCCGACCAGGGCGGGATGGAAGAGTTGCTGCGCCGCGCCGACGTGGCGATGTACCAGGCCAAGCGCGAGGGCCAGCAGATCACCGTGTACACGCCGGCCCGGGATACCGCGAACGCGACCAAGCTGGCGCTCTCCGCGGACCTCGCCCGAGCGGTCGCGCAGCGCCAGTTCACCGTCGACTTCCAGCCCGTCGTCGACCTCGGTACCGGCGAGGTCATCGCCACCGAGGCGCTGGCCCGGTGGAACCACCCCGCCCAGGGCAGCCTGCGGCCGGACCTGTTCATCCACTCGGTGGAGCGCTCCGGTCTGCTGCCTGCCTTCTCCGAGTCCATCCTCGACCAGGCGCTGCACGCGGCCGCCCGGTGGCGCTCGGCCGGCTTCCCGCTACCGGTCGCGGTCAATATCTCGCCGCGCAGCGTGCTGGACCCGGCCTTCCCGGCGATGGTCGCGGCACGGCTGGCCGGCAGCGAGGTACCGGCCGAGGGCCTGATCATCGAGCTGACCGAGTCGGTGACCCTCAGCAGGCTCGAGGTGGTCGACGAGGTGCTGCGCGCGTTGGGTTCGCTGGGCATCCGCCTGGCACTGGACGACTTCGGCACCGGATACTCGTCGCTGTCCACTCTCGCCCGGGTGGCGGTACACGAGCTGAAGATCGACCGTGCCTTCGTCGCCGGAATGGAGGGCGGCACCGAGTCGGCGGTCATCCGGTCCACCATCGATCTCGGCCGCAGCCTGGACCTGCTGGTCGTGGCCGAGGGCGTGGAGAGCGAGCAGCAACGCCGCCAACTGTGGGAGCTGGGCTGCCCGGCCGGGCAGGGCCACCTGTTCGCCCGCCCCATGTCGCTGTCCCGGCTGCTCGCCACGCTGCACCGCGGGTACGACGGCCGGGCCGGGACGCTCGCGCCCGCACTGCACGAGTCCGGCTCGGTGATCCGCCTGCCGAACCGGAAGATCCCGCCGCAACGACGCGACGAAATTGGCTGAGCCGGGCGGCGGCTCGGCCGGGCGACCGGTCCCGCACTGGCTTTCGGCCGCCGACCGGTACGCCGGTGGGCTCGCCGTTGACCTCGGGCTCTACCTGCTCTCCGCGGTATACGCGGGGCTGACGGCGGCGACCGCGACCCTGCCGCCGCACGGCGCGTGGGGACGGATCGCGGTCTTCGGGTACGCCGCCGCGGCGCTGCTGGCCGCCGGACAGCTGGCTCTCCGGTGGCGCCGGCCCGCCGCCCGGCTGGCCGGGTCGGCCGCGCGAGCCTGGC
>JAFMQQ010001049.1 GCA_017354595.1 Micromonosporaceae bacterium | reverse complement strand
GCCCCGACCAGGTACCACCACGGCCGGCGCATCACGCTGCTGGCCAGCCGCGCCCAGCCGTCGCCGATCCACTGCCGCCGGCTGGGCAACGGCAGCCGCCACGCGTTGACCCGCGGCCCGAGTACCGCCAGCCAGGCCGGGAGTACGGTCAGCGAGGCCACCATCGCGACGGCGACCGCCGCCATCCCGCCGTACGCCATCGACTTGAGGAAGCCCTGCGGGAACAGCAGCAGGCTCGCCAGCGCGAGGGTGACGATGACGCCGGAGAAGGCGACGGTACGCCCCGCGGTCGCCACCGTCCGGCCGACCGCCTCCCTTGTGGACGGTTGGCCGGCCGCGGCGCCCGGCGCCGCAAGCTCCTCCCGGAACCGGCCCACCACGAACAGCGCGTAGTCGATCGACAGGCCCAGCCCGATCAGCGTGATGATGTTGACAGCGAAGGTGGAGACCTCGGTGACCTGGCTCAGCAACCGGGTCACCGTGAAGGCACCGAGGATCGCGACGCCACCGATCAGCAACGGCGACGCGGCCGCGACCACGCTGCCGAAGATGACCACAAGCAGTACCAACAGGATCGGCAGGGACAGCGCCTCGGCCCGCTCGATGTCGGAGGCGGTCAGCGCGTTCGCGTCCGCTTCAAACGGCCGGGCGCCACCGAACTGGGTGCGGATTCCGCCGCCGGCGCGCAACGCGTCCCGGACCGCCCGGTAGTCAGCGAGTTTCGCGTCGTCCGCGCCCGGTCGCAGGGTGATCGCGGCATAGGTGGCGTGCCGGTCGGTGGCGAGGTAGACCGGCAGGCCGGTGCTGTACCAGGAGGCGACGCCGGCCACCTCGGGCCGGCCGGCCAGCCTGGCGAGCACCCCGGTGACCGCCGACCGGAACACCGGGTCGTCCACGGTACGGGTCGGGCTGGAGTACAGCACCAGCAGGTCCGGCTCGGTCTGGCCGAACTCGCTGGTGATCTGGTCCCGGACGCGCTGCGACGGGCTGCCGGGATCGTTGAACCCGCCGCCGGAGACCGCGCCGAACACGCCGCTACCCCAGGCGGCGCCGACCACCACCAGTACCACCCCGGCGGCGAGAATCCACCACCGGGCGCGCGCTACGAACAGACCCCACCGGGTGAACATGGTGCGTCACGACTGGCGCGCGGAGAGCCAGACGGCGGTATCGGCGGGCAGGGCGTCGGGCTCCAGCGGGCCGCTGGCTAGCACCACCGCCTCGTGCTCGGGCAGCGGTACCGGACCGGCGGACAGGTTCACCACGCAGATGACGCCCTCCCCGCGGCTGAAGGCGAGTACCCCGTCCGGCGACGGTAGCCAACCCAGCGCCCCGTCCACAAAGGATGGTTGGGCGCGCCGGGCAGCGAGCGCGGTACGGTACAGCGAGAGCATCGAGTCCGGATCGGTCGCTTCGGCCTCCACTGTGTACCGTCGCCAGCCGGCCGGCTGCGGCAGCCATGGCCGCGCCGACGCACCCGGCGGGCTGAACCCGAACGGTGGTTCCTGGCCCGACCACGGCAGCGGTACCCGGCACC
>JAFMQQ010001048.1 GCA_017354595.1 Micromonosporaceae bacterium | reverse complement strand
CCACCGCCGCATCCAGATCCGCGTCGTCGAAGACCAGGAACGGTGCGTTCCCGCCCAGCTCCATCGACGTACTCACCACGCAATCGGCCGCCTCCCGCAGCAACCGCTGCCCCACCTCGGTCGAGCCGGTGAAGGAGAGCTTGCGTACCCGCGGGTCGTGCACCATCGCCGAGACCACGGCACCGGAACGCCGGGACGGCAGCACATTGACCACGCCGTCCGGCGCCCCCGCCTCGGCCAGGATGTCGCCGATCGCGAGCGCGGTCAGTGGTGTCTCCGAGGCGGGCTTGAGGATGACCGGGCAGCCGGCGGCGAGCGCCGGACCTATCTTGCGGGTGGCCATCGCGGCCGGGAAGTTCCACGGGGTAACCAGCACCGCGACGCCGATCGGCTGGCGTACCACCAGAATCCTGTTGGTACCGGCCGGTGCGGTGGCCAGTTCGCCATGCGCGCGTACCGCCTCCTCGGCGTACCACCGGAAGAACTCCGCCGCGTAGGCCACCTCGCCGCGGGCGTCGGCCAGTGCCTTGCCGTTCTCCAGCACGATCAGCCGGGCCAGGTCGTCGGCGCGTTCGGTCATCAGCTCGAAGGCCCGGCGCAGCACCTCGCCGCGCTGCCGGGGAGCGGTCGCCGCCCAGCCCGGGAGAGCGGCGTGGGCCGCGGCGACGGCGGCCAGCGCGTCCTGTTCGGTGGCGTCCGGTACCGAGGCGAGCACCGCGCCGGTCGCCGGATCCAGCACCTCGATCACCCGGCCGTCCCGGGACGGCTGCGGCCGCCCACCGATCAACAACCCCGTGGGTACCGTCGCGAGCAGCGCCGCGACCTCCTGGCTGCCATGTGCCGCGGCGTCGGGAACCGTCTGTGTCATCGCCCTCTCGCCTCCTGTGGCGCTGGACCGGAACGCTGTACCGAACGTATCCCGGATCAGGCCTCAGCAGCAGGGTGCAGGCCGTCGTCGACCGCCACGTTCTCCGGCTTCAGCTCCGCACCGGCGGCCAGCGCCGCCTCCACCAGCAGGGCCGCGAAATCCTGCTCGCCGTGCCCGCGGCCGATGGCGGACTGCAGGATCTGGTGCGCCAGCGCGGCAGTCGGCAATGGCACCTCGAGCCCGCGCGCCGCCGCCAGGCCCAGGTCGAAGTCCTTGCGCAGCAAGGCCGTCGTGAACGTCGGGTTCAGGTCGAGGTTGACCAGGGCCGGGCTCTTGTACCGGGTGAAGGTCGAGCCGAGCACCGATCCGTTCATGAATTCCAGGAAGGCGGACCGGGACACCCCGCCGCGCTGGGCGAGCACGGTGACCTCGGCCAGCGATTCGATCACCACGCCGAGGAACATGTTGTGCGCCAGCTTCACCAGCCGGGCCACATCCGCATCGCCCAGGTACGTCACCGCCCCGCCGATCATGCGCAGCAGGTGCTCGACCGCGCGGTACGCCTCCTCCGGCCCGGAGACCGCGATGCAGAGCTTGCCCGCCCGTACCACCTTCGCGTTGCCGCTGACCGGCGCGGCGAGAAGCGTCGTCCCCCGCTGTACCCCGGCCT
>JAFMQQ010001047.1 GCA_017354595.1 Micromonosporaceae bacterium | reverse complement strand
GCGGGGGGGGTGGCCACGCGTACGGGCCGGCGCGGCCTGGGCAAGTTGCCGGACTACCCGCTGGTGCCAGCGGCGTGGTGGCCTGCTGGCCAGGCTGGACCGAAGGGCCGAGGCGCCGAGGCCGCGTTCGAGCGGGCCGCGGCGATGACCCGCAACGCCGGGAAACGCAGACTGTTCCAGGCCCGGGCGAAGCAGCTGCCGGGTGGGTGAGTCCACACTAGACAACTGATGGCAGGCCGGTCGATGCGTGCCGCTACGCTGTCAGGCATGGCCGGGCTCCGGTTAGGGATCGATGTCGGTACCTCGAACACGGTGGCGATGCTGCAGCGGCCGGACGGTTCGGTTCGGCCCCTTCTCTTCGATGGCTCCCCGCTGCTGCCCTCCGCCGTGTACCCCGACGAGCACGGCGAAGTACAGGTCGGCCGTGCCGCGCTGCGGGCCGCCCGGCTCGATCCCGCCCGGTTGGAACCGAACCCGAAACGGCGGGTCGACGAGGGTGCGGTACTGCTGGGTGAGCGCCCCTGGCCGGTACACCAGTTGCTGGGTGCGCTGCTGCGCCGGGTGCGCGGCGAGGCTGTGCGGATCGCCGGGTCGGCGCCGTCGAGCCTGGTGCTGACCGTCCCGGCCAGCTGGGCGGCTCCGCGCCGTTCGGTGCTGGCCGATGCGGCCCGCGAGGCCGGGATGCCCGAGCCGGAGCTGGTCCCCGAGCCGGTCGCCGCCGCCGCGCACTTCGCCGGTACCCTCGATCGCCCCGCCGTGGACGGGGAATGCCTTGTCGTGTACGACCTGGGCGCCGGCACCTTCGATGTGGCGGCGGTTGCGCGAGAGGCGGGCGGGTACCGGGTGCTGGCCGCCGACGGGCTTACCGACCTCGGCGGGCTCGACCTGGACCAACTCGTGGTCGACCACGTCGGCCGGCTGGTCGCCTCGCACGACGCGGCGCTGTGGCAACGGTTGACGCAACCGGCGGACGGCCTGTGGCGGCGCCGGTTCCGCGACCTGTGGGACGAGTGCCGGGCGGCGAAGGAGGCGCTCTCATCGACCTCGTCGACCATGGTCCTGGTGCCCGGCTGGGACCGCGAGGTGTTGGTGACCCGTACGGAGTTCGAGCGTGCTGCGTCGGGGCTGCTGGCCCGGACGGTGCAGCTGACCGAGTCGGTCATGGACGTCGCGGGGGTCGACCGTCACCGCCTGACGGTGCTGCTGGTGGGTGGCGGTACCCGTGTGCCACTGGTGGCAACACTGCTGCACCGGGCGCTTCACCTACCGCCGGTGGTACTCGACCAGCCGGAGCTGGTAGTCGCCGAAGGCGCACTGCGCGCCCCGGCAATGCGCGCCCCGGTGCACGCCGGGGTGCCGGAGGCTGTGACGGCGGCGGAGGCTGTACCTGGGCCTGCGCCCGAACCGGCGCCCGAGGCTGTACCGGCGCCGACGGTCGTGCCCGAGCCGGCACCGGAGCCGGAGACTGTGCCGCTTGCCGGGGTCGAGCCGGCGGAGGCGGTCAACGGCCTCGATCCGGTACGCCGTCCCGGCCGTGAC
>JAFMQQ010000293.1 GCA_017354595.1 Micromonosporaceae bacterium | reverse complement strand
CGACCCGGATCAGGTCGCCGCCGGCCGTGGCCGCGTACCCCTCGTTGAAAAGCAGGTACAGCACCGCGAGCACGCCACCGGTACGCTCCGGCAGGGCGGCCGGGCCGGGCACCCGGTAGGGGATGCCCGCCTCCCGGATCTTCCGCTTGGCCCGCACCAGGCGCTGCGCCATGGTCGCCTCCGGTACCAGGAACGCCCGGGCAATCTCCACAGTGGACAGACCGGCGAGGGTACGCAGGGTCAGCGCGACCCGCGCGTCCAACGACAGCGCCGGGTGGCAGCAGGTGAAGATCAGCCGCAGCCGGTCGTCGGGTACCGCGCCGCCCCCGCCCACCCCGCCGGTGCCGGCTTCCACCCCGTCGGCCGAGTCGCGGGATAGCATCGCCAACTCCTGGAGCTTGGTCGCCTCGGTGGCCGAGCGCCGCAGCCGGTCCAGCGCCCGGTTGCGGGCGGTCGTGGTCAGCCACGCACCGGGACGCTGCGGTACCCCGTCGCGGGGCCAGCTGCGCAGCGCCTGTGCGAACGCGTCCTGTGCGCACTCCTCGGCCAGGTCCCATTCGCCGGTGTACCGGATGAGGGTGGCCACGATCCGCCCCCACTCCTCGCGGAACGCCGCGGCGACCGCCTCGGCGACCAGCGGACCGGGGCTCGCCTCTGATGCGCTCACGCCTCCCAGAACGGCCTCACCTCGACCGCACCGTACGCCGCGATCGGGTGCTTGGCCGCCACCTCGATCGCCTGGTCCAGATCGGCGCACTCGATGATGTCGAAGCCGGCGATCTGCTCCTTGGTCTCCGCGAACGGCCCGTCGCTGACGATCGTCTCGCCGCGGCGGACGGTCACCGTGGTGGCGTCGGCGACCGGGCGCAGCTGGTTGCCCATCAGCCGGACCCCGCGGCCATCCATCTCGGCCACCCACGGCTGCGGATCCAGCGGCGGCACCTCCGCGTTCTCATCGACACAGATCAGCAGCATGTACCTCATGGCTCCTCCTCGACTCCGATCGTCTCAGAGACACGACGATCGGCCGGAGCCGGTCTCGACAACGGCCGGCCGCGGCCCGGTCAGCCGCCAACGTACGCCGCCAGGTGCTCGCCGGTGAGGGTGGAGCGGCTGGCCACCAGGTCGGCCGGGGTTCCCTCGAAGACGAGCCGGCCACCGTCGTGACCGGCGCCCGGGCCCAGGTCGATGATCCAGTCCGCGTGCGCCATGACCGCCTGGTGGTGCTCGATGACGATCACCGACTTGCCGGCGTCGACCAGCCGGTCGAGCAGGCCGAGCAACTGCTCGACGTCGGCGAGGTGCAGGCCGGTGGTCGGCTCGTCGAGGACGTAGATGCCGCCGTCGGTACCCATGTGGGTGGCCAACTTCAGCCGCTGCCGCTCGCCGCCGGAGAGGGTGGTCAGCGGCTGGCCGATGCTGAGGTAGCCGAGCCCGACATCGCGCAGCCGTTCCAGGATGGCATGTGCGGCCGGTGTCCGCGCCGGGCCGGTACCGAAGAACTGTTCGGCCTCGGTCACCGGCATCGCGAGCACCTCGCTGATGTCCCGGCCGCCGAGGTGATAGTCGAGTACCGATGCCACAAAGCGCCGGCCCTCGCACTCCTCGCAGGTGGTCGCCACGCCGGCCATCATCGCCAGGTCGGTGTAGGTGACGCCGGCGCCATTGCAGGTGGGGCAGGCGCCCTCGGAGTTGGCCGAGAACAGCGCCGGCTTCACCCCGTTCGCCTTCGCGAAGGCCTTGCGGATCGGGTCCAGCAGTCCGGTGTACGTCGCCGGGTTGCTGCGCCGCGAACCGCGGATCGGCGCCTGGTCGACCGGTACCACCCCGTCCCGCTTCGCGACCGAACCCTGGATGAGTGAGCTCTTGCCCGAGCCGGCCACCCCGGTGACCACGACCAGCACGCCGAGCGGGATGTCCACGTCCACGCTGCGCAGGTTGTGGGTACTGGCGCCGCGCACCTCCAGCGCGCCGGACGGCTCGCGTACCGACGGCTTCAGGGCGGCCCGGTCGTCCAAGTGGCGACCGGTGAGGGTACCGCTTCCGCGCAGCCCTTCGACGGTGCCCTCGAAGCAGACGGTCCCGCCGGCCGTACCCGCGCCCGGCCCCAGGTCGACGACGTGGTCGGCGATCGCGATCGTCTCCGGCTCGTGCTCCACCACGAGCACGGTGTTGCCCTTGTCGCGCAGCCGCAGCAGCAGGTCGTTCATCCGCTGCACGTCATGCGGGTGCAGCCCGACGGTCGGCTCGTCGAAGACGTAGGTGACGTCGGTGAGCGGTGAGCCGAGATGGCGGATCATCTTGGTGCGCTGCGCCTCGCCGCCGGAGAGTGTCCCAGATGGACGGTCCAGGGACAGGTACCCGAGCCCGATCTCGACGAACGAGTCGAGGGTCTGCAGCAGTGCGGTGAGCAGCGGTGCCAATGACGGTTCGCGCAGCCCCCGTACCCACCCGGCGAGGTCGCTGATCTGCATCGCGCACGCGTCGGCGATGCTGATCCCCTTGATCTTCGAGGACCGGGCCGCGTCGGAGAGGCGGGTGCCGCCGCAGTCCGGGCAGGCGGTGAAGGTCACCGCCCGCTGCACGAAGGCGCGCACATGCGGCTGCAACGAATCGACGTCCTTGGAGAGCATCGACTTCTTGATCCTCGGGACCAGCCCCTCGTAGGTTAGGTTGATGCCCTCGACCTTGATCTTGGTCGGCTCCTTGTAGACCAGGTCGTGCAGCTCCCGCTTGGTGAACTTCTTGATCGGCTTGTCCGGGTCGAAGAAGCCGCCGCTGGTGAAGATCCGGCCCCACCAGCCTTCCATGCTGTACCCGGGGATCTTCAGCGCGCCCTGGTTGAGCGACAGGCTGTCGTCGTACAGCTGGGTGAGGTCGATGTCATTGATCGAGCCCATGCCTTCACAGCGCGGGCACATGCCGCCGAGGATGCTGAAGCTGCGCCGTTGTTTGGTTGGCTGGTCGCCGCGCTCGACGGTGATCGCGCCGGCGCCACTGGCCGAGGCGACGTTGAAGGAGAACGCCTGCGGCGAGCCGATGTGCGGCTTCCCGAGCCGGCTGAACAGGATCCGGAGCATGGCGTTGGCGTCGGTCGCGGTACCGACCGTGGAGCGGGGGTTGGCGCCCATCCGCTGCTGGTCGACGATGATCGCGGTGGTCAGCCCTTCGAGCAGGTCGACCTCGGGCCGGGCCAGCGTCGCCATGAAGCCCTGAAGGAAGGCGCTGTACGTCTCGTTGATCAGCCGCTGCGACTCGGCCGCGATGGTGTCGAAGACCAGTGAGCTCTTGCCCGACCCGGAGACGCCGGTGAAGACCGTCAGCCGGCGTTTCGGTATCTCGACGTTGACGTCCTTGAGGTTGTTTTCACGCGCGCCGTACACGCGGATCACGGCGTAGCTGTCCGCCACGTGTACCGCCCGCGACTGTTCGGCCTTCTTCGTGGCCATGCCTGTCTGCCTCCATCCCGCTGCCGGCCGCCTCCATCGCGCCACGCTAGCCCGCCGCGGCACAGTTGTGCTTCTCCAATCCTGACCGCTGTCACCCTGGTCGCGGCGGCCGGCAACGAGAACGGGGACCTGGGCAGGCCGAGGCACGGCACGTGATCGCGGTCTCCGCGATCGGGCCGTCGCAGCGCAGGTCCGACTACTCCAGCTACGGCACCGAGCAGGTGACGGTGGGCACTGCGGACCCGGCCGGTCCGCGCGCTCACCCGGTGGCGTATGTGCGGCGTGTGGTCAGTGGGTGGCCAGCAGTGGCCGGCGGTGCTTTGCCGGAGCGACATGTCGGCGTGGGCTCTCCGACAGCCGGCTGGTCGCCCGGTGCGCGCGCAGTGCCGCGGCGAGTGCCTCTGCGTGCAGGCTGGCGCGTGCCGCCGCGGCGATCTCGGCCGCGTGCCAGGCGCTGCGCTCCATTGTGGACATTGCCTGGTACGCACTGAGCAGCCGCTCCCGCGCGATCCGGCGGATCGTCGCCTCCTGCTCGAACGGGTGGCGGTACGGGTCCCAGCCGTTGCGGTGCAGCAGCGCGTCGGTCAACTGGTCGGCCGAGAGCTCGCCGCGGTGGTACGCGGTGCTGGCCGCCCGGTGCAGGTACCGCTGCCGGTGTGCCTTCTCGTCACCGGTGAGCTTTTCCGGCGGTACCGCTGTCTCGCGTACCGGAAACACCTGTGCTTTCTCGATCCGGCTGGCCGCTGCTGATGCTTGCTCGAAGGCTCGCCAGGCAGCATCCTGCGCCCGTTGCACCGCGGCCCACTCGGCGTGGCGGCGCTCCGCCGTCAGCTGCGCGTGGTTGGCCGCAACCGCCACCTCCTCGGCGTACCGGCGCAGCTCTACCGCCTGCGTCGCCGGAGTCTCGACGACCTGTGCCATCGTCGTCGCCTGCTGGGAAAGCGTTGCCGGGTAAGCCAATGCGTGCCGCGCGACACGGACCCGGCGAGCACGCAAATGCTCGCTCCAGGTCGGTACCGACACGATCGCGCACAGGAACACGACCAGAAACACCATCGTCAACCACACCGCGAGCGCTCCCCGCATACCGGAGAACAGCTCCTGTGCGACCGCATTCACAACCCTCACCTCATCTGTCGTCAAATACACCGTCTACAGTGGAGCATGCTGTTGCTGTGCTTGCCGACTCTTGCTGTGCATGCCGACTGAGGTGCGCTGCGGTCCCGGATGACGCTGTTTCCCGGCGTTTGATCAACGGGCGGGATGGCCGGATGGAGCCAAGATCAACGGGTGTCATGATCGATCTGCGGCGAGGGGATACGCGGCGCGCCGGTCGCGACGCACCCGCGCCGGCCGGTTCAGTCGATGGTGATCGCGGGCGGTGCCCGCAGGCCGTGCGCCGAGACTTCGGCCCCGGCGGCCGGGACCGCCGGGGCGGAGTCGACCCGGGCCCCGGTCTCCGGAGAGATCCGGGCCGGCCGGTGTGG
>JAFMQQ010001046.1 GCA_017354595.1 Micromonosporaceae bacterium | reverse complement strand
CGCCCGGTATGTGCCCGGCGATCGCATCCACCGGCTCCACCTCGCCGCGGTACCGGGCCGGTACCCGGGCGTCCAGCAGCACCCCCCGCACGGCACGGTCGGCCGCGCCGGCCGCGTCCACCACCGGCATGCCGCCGGGGCGCACCGTGATGTCGCCCGGCGCCGGTACCGCCTCGCCCGGCTCGACCGGCCGGCCGTCGGCGGCCCAGGCGGCGTACCCACCGTCGAGCACCCGTACCGCCGGGTGCCCCACCCAGCGCAGCGTCCACCACAGCCGGGCGGCGCCCGCCTCACCGGTACCGGCGTCGTAGACCACCACCGGGCGCCCGGCGCGTACCCCCGCCGCCCGCAGCACCCGCTGCAGGTCCCGCGGGTCGGGCAGCGGGTGCCGGCCACCGGAGCCGGGCGAGCCGGTCAGGCCGCCGTCCAGGTCCACGAAGGCGGCGCCCGGAATATGCCCTTCCAGGTAGTCGTTTCTGCCCGGCGTACCCGCCAGCCGCCAGCGGATGTCGAGCACCGTCGGTGGGTCGGAACCGGCGATCAGATTCGCCAGCGTAGGCACGTCGATCAAGAAGCTCGCGTCGGTCACAGGCTCCAGTCTGGCGTACCTGGCGAGTAGCATTTCCGGCACGGGAGGACTGACCACACGTGAACGACCTCGTCGATACCACCGAGATGTACCTCCGCACCGTCCTGGAGCTTGAGGAGGAGGGTGTCGTTCCGCTCCGTGCCCGGATCGCCGAGCGGCTGCACCAGAGCGGGCCGACGGTGAGCCAGACGGTCAGCCGGATGGAGCGCGACGGACTGCTCACCGTGGAGAACGACCGGCACCTGGTGCTCAGCGACGCCGGCCGGGCATACGCCGTCTCCGTGATGCGCAAGCACCGGCTCGCCGAGCTGCTCCTGGTCAATGTGGTCGGGCTGCCCTACGAGGAGGCGCACGACGAGGCGTGCCGGTGGGAGCATGTGATGAGCGAGGCCGTTGAGCGGCGCGTCTTCGAGCTGCTCGGCAGGCCGACCCGCTCGCCCTACGGCAACCCGATCCCGGGCCTGGCCGACCTGGACGGCGGCGGCGCCGACCAGACCGACTCCGGCACCGACGGCGAGCGAAACCTCACCTTTCCCGGGCTGGTCGGCGAGGTGGTGGTGCGCCGGATCTGCGAGAGCGTGCAGACCGACCCGGGTGTGCTGCGCCGGCTGCATGCGGCCGGGATCGACCCGGGCGCAGCGGTACGGGTGGCGCAGGACCACGACGAGGTCATCGTCGATCAGGCCGGCGAGCAGATCCGGCTGCCCCGGGACATCGCCTCCCGGGTCTTCGTCACCCGGCCGTAGCCGGGGTCAGCTGCGCTGGAGTTCCTCGATGATCTCGGCCATGTGGTCGATGACGAGCAGGTGGCCCTCGCCGGCGAGCAGGTGCGCTTCGCAGTGCGGGATCTGCTCCGCGAGGTAGCTGCCCATCGCGGGCGATACCAGGGTGTCGGCCTGGCCATGCCACATGTGGACGGTCGGCTTGATCTCCCGCAGCGGGAACCCCCACGCCC
>JAFMQQ010001045.1 GCA_017354595.1 Micromonosporaceae bacterium | reverse complement strand
GAACTGCGCGCCACCCTCGCCGTGCTGCGCGATGGTGCCCCGCTGCTGCCGCAGCCACGCCTGCCGCAGCTGCCCGAGCTCGCCGAGCAGGTTCGCGCGGCCGGGCTGCGGGTCCAGCTGCGGCTGCCTTCGGAGCTGTCCGAAGTGGACACTTCGCTCTCGCCGGCGGTGGAGTTGACCGCGTACCGGATCGTGCAGGAGGCGCTGACCAATGCGGTACGCCACTCCGGCGCTCAGGCGGTCTGGGTGGATCTGCGCCGCGGCGACGGTACCCTGCTGGTCGATGTGAGCGATGACGGCTGCGGGCTGCCCATCGACGCGTTCGGTCGATCCGGCGGGCCGCGTGGCATGGGGCTGCGTGGCATGCGGGAGCGGGCCGAGTCGGTCGGCGGCAGCCTCACTCTCGGCACCCGGGACGGTGGCGGCTGCCGGGTGACGGCGAGCCTGCCGGCGGGGTGGGTGGAGCCGGCAAGCAGGCCTGCCGCGTGATCCGGGTACTGCTCGCCGACGACCAGCACCTGGTGCGGGCCGGCTTCCGGGCGCTGCTCGAACGCACCGCCGACATCGAGGTGGTGGGTGAGGCGACCGACGGGGAGCAGGCGGTCGGCCTGGCCCGGCAACTGCGGCCGGACGTGGTCCTGATGGACGTGCGGATGCCCCGGATGGACGGCATCGCCGCGACCCGCTCCATCTGTGCGCAGACCGGACTCGGCACCACCAAAGTGGTCATCCTGACCACGTTCGAGCAGGACGAGTACGTGTACGCGGCGCTGCGCGCCGGTGCCAGCGGCTTTCTGCTCAAGGATCTGGAGCCGGACGAGCTGAGGCGCGCGGTCCGGCTGGTCGCCGCGGGCGAGGCGCTGCTCGCACCGAGCGTGACCCGCCGGCTGATCGCCGAATTCGCCACCCGCCCCGGGCCGGCGACCCGCCACGCGCAGCGGCTGCGCCAACTCACCGACCGGGAGCGGGAGATCGTGGTTCTGGTCGGCGGTGGGCTGTCCAATGAGGAGATCGGTGCGAAGCTGTTCATCAGCCCCACCACGGTCAAGACCCACGTATCCCGGGCGATGCTGAAGCTACAGGCGCGGGACCGTGCCCAGCTTGTCGTATTCGGCTACGAATCAGGCCTGGTCAAGCCCCCGGGTCCCTGACTGTCCACAGAAGAGCGACAGGCACCGCTTGCCAGGCTCGTCGCCGCGCGTCACCGGTGCGTGTGACAAGCCACACTCCTTTCCGCCGGTCCATTGTGGTTACTCGCGATGCTCGGCAGGGTCGGTGTTTCCTGCCCCACGCCGCCCCCCTGGAAAGGACCACCGTGGCCGCCCGGCACCTTCGCGTCGGCCCGGGAAGACACACACCGGGAAAGCACGCACGCAGAAAGCACACCGCTGCCCACGCCGTACCATCGGCCGGCCGGGGCCGGCTGGCGGCCGCAGCCACCTGCGCCGTCCTGCTCGGCGGGCTCGCACTCGGTGCCCAGGTCGCCCGCGACGGCGGCTCGTTCGGCTTGGCCACGCCGCCGGCGGCGCCCGCGGCCGCCACCGAGC
>JAFMQQ010001044.1 GCA_017354595.1 Micromonosporaceae bacterium | reverse complement strand
AGTAGTCGCCGAACATGTTCCCGCCCGGCGAGTAGTGGCGGAACGCGATGATGTTGCCGGCCAGCGGCAGGTACCGGAAGATGACGAAGAAGATCAGCGGGAGTATCGCCAGCGAGTAGAGCTGCCAGTCCCGGCGCATCGCCAGGCTCCAGCTCCGGCGGCCCCGGCGGCGGCCGGGTTTCGCATCGCGGGGCGGTGCCTTGCCGGGTTGCCGCGTCGTGGTCAGCGGCTCCATTGTGGTCGGTGTACTCATGTGCCGGGCCCTTCCGCTGCCGCAGTGCTCGGTGCCGCCGTGCTCGGTGCCGTGTTGGGTGCGGCAGTGCTCGGTGCCGCCGCGTCCAGCGGCTCGACGCGGGCGATGCTCTTCAGCCGTCGTTGGTGGCCGACCTCGCGCACCGGGCCGACCAGGCGCAGCGGCAGCGCCGCCACCATGTCGCCGCTGGACCGGCCGAAGCGCAGCTCCACATCGCCCGGTTCGACGACCCGCTTGCCGTGCACCCCGGTGAACGATGTGACGTCGGCCGGGACCTGGAACGTCACGCGTGCGGATTCCCCAGCCGCCACCGGTACCCGCGCATAGCCGATCAGGCGCACCACCGGCCGCGTCGTCTGCGCGACCGGGTCGTGCAGGTAGAGCTGAACCACCTCGGTACCCGGTCGGGTACCGGTGTTGCGGATGGTGACCGCGACGCTCACCTCACCGTCGACCGGCCAGTCCCGGGTACCGCCGGACCCGGCACCGGTCCACTCGAAGCTGGTGTAGCTCAGTCCGTGGCCGAACGGGAAGGCCGGCGTCGGGTCGGCCGAGGAGACCTGCGAGCGGTACCCGAGCAACGGCGACAGGTACGTCGCCGGCTGGCCGCCGGGGTCGCGGGGCACGCTGACCGGCAGCCGGCCGGAGGGGTTGACCTCGCCCACCAGTACCTCGGCGACCGCCTGCCCGCCCCGCTGGCCGGGGAAGAACCCCTGCACGATGGCGGCCGCCGCGTCGACCTCCGGCCCCAGTGCGTACGGGCGCCCGCTCAGGAGCACCAGCACCACCGGGGTACCGGTGGCCAGCACCGCCCGCACCAGTTCCGGCTGGACGCCGGGCAGCCGCAGGTCGGTCGCGTCGCACCCCTCGCCCGAGGTGCCGCGGCCGAACAGCCCGGCCCGATCGCCCACGGCGAGTACGCAGACATCGGCCTGCGCCGCGGCCGCCACCGCCGCCGCGATGCCGGAGGTGTCGCCGTCCGCGATCGAGCACCCGGCCGCGTACGCCAGGTCGGGGAAGTATTCGGCCAGCGCGCCGCGCAGCGAGGCGACCTCAAGGCCCATGCCGTGGTCGGGATGCTTCAGGCCGACATGTACCGGGAAGGCGTAGCAGCCGAACATGGCCAGCGGGTCGTCCGCGACCGGCCCGACCAGCGCCACCTTCACGCCGGCCAGCAGTGGCAGTATCTCACCGGTGTTGCGCAGCAGGATGACCGACTCGCGGGCCAGGCGCAGCGCCACCTCCTGGCTGCACTCGTCGTCGAGGCGGAGGTTCTCGATGCCATCGGGCAGTGGTTGCC
>JAFMQQ010000292.1 GCA_017354595.1 Micromonosporaceae bacterium | reverse complement strand
GCTCTGCGCCGGGCTGCCGCTCGCGCTGGCCATCGCCGCGGCCCGCGCGCAGGCGGCACCGTTGCTGCAGCTGTCCGACCTGGCCGACCAGCTGGGTGCCGCACAGTCCACTTTGGACATGCTGGATGGCGGCGATCCGGCGAGCAACCTGCGGGCCGCGTTCGCCTGCTCGTACCAGCGGCTGCCGGTCGAGGACGCGCGCATGTTCCGCCTGCTCGGCCTGCACCCAGGGCTGGACATCGGGGTACCGGCAGCGGCCAGCCTGACCGCCATGCCGCGGCGGCGGGCGCAGAACATCCTCGGCCGGCTCGCCGACGCGAACCTGGTCACCGAGCACCTGCCGGGGCGCTACACGATGCACGACCTGCTCCGCTCGTACGCCCGCGAGCAGGCCGAGTCGGAGGAGGGCCCCGACTGCCGCCGTGCGACGGCCGACCGGATTCTGGACCACTACCTGCACACCTCCTACGAGGCGATGCTGCTGATCAGTCGCCTGCCTCCTTGGCCCGCCCCGCCGGCGCCGGAGGTGGGCGTTGTTCCGGAGCACATCACCAGCAGGCAGTCGGCGCTGGCCTGGTTCGAGGTCGAGCATCAGGTGCTGCTGGGACTGCTCGCCACGGCCGGCGATTACGACCGGCCGCGGCACATCTGGCGGATCGCGGCGGCCCTGGGCAGCTCCCTGCTGCCGAAGGACCGCGGGCACGAGGCGATCAGCGTGCTCACGACCGGGTTACAGGTCGCGGAGGCCAGCAACGACCGTCTCGGCATCGCCCACCTCCACCTCAGGCTCGGCCGGGCCCAGGTCGGGGTGCGCTGTTTCGCCGCCGCCGAGGAGGTTCTCGACCTGGCGCTGCGCGAATTCGAGGAGCTGGGCGACCTCACCGGTCAGGGCATGTGTCACCAGGTTCTGAGTCTGGCGCTGGAGCTGCAGGGCAGGGTCGGGCAGGCGCTTCCGCACTCACAACTGGCGCTGGAGATGTTCCGGTCGGCCGGGGCTGTGAGTGAGGAGGCCGGCGCGCTCAACGGTGTCGGCTGGCTGCACATGCGTACCGGCGACCACCAGACCGGCCTGACCCTCTGCCAGCAGGCGCTGGCGCTGAACACGGAGCTGGGCTTCCTGATCGCCCAGGCGGAGACGTGGGACAGCATCGGGTACGCCTACCACCATCTCGGCCACCACGCCCGCGCGCTCACCTGCTACCGGAGCGCACTGCGCCTGCACCGCGAATCCGGCCGGATGTACTACGTCGCCGAGACGCTGGTCCACATAGGAGAGACCCACCAGGCCACCGGTGACCTCGGCTCCGCCCGCCAGGCCTGGCGGGAGGCGCTGGCGATCCTGACCCAGCTGGAACACCCGGACGCCCGGGCGGTCGCGGCGAGGCTGGAGCCGGCGCGCGCGACCGGTCGCTGACCGGCGGCAACGGCGCGCGGCCTCACACCCAGCCGTAGCCGGCCCGCAGCGCCTGGCACACCCGGTCGAAGCGGGCCCGGTCCAGGACCGCGCCCTCCCGCCGGATGCTGTCCTCCCGCATTGTCAGTACCCGGTCCAGCCGCACCCAGCTGGGCCGGTTGTCCCGGTCCCAGGCGCCGGTACCGAGGGCGAGCCAGTGCCGCTGGCCGTCGCGGTCGTGCTGGCTGGAGAGCATCAGCCCGAACAGCGTGCGACTCTCCCGCCCGACCACCAGTACCGGCCGGTCCTTGCCCTGGTGCGGATCGTCCTCGTACACCACCCAGGTCCACACCACCTCGCCCGGGTCGGCCTGCCCGTCCAGCTGCGGCGCGTACGCCAGCCGCCGGCGCCGTAGCGCCGCCACCTGCCGGCGGCGGGCCAGCTGCGCCGGTGTCGGCCCGGCACCGGGCTGTCCTGCACTTCGGGGGCGGATCACCCGGGCGCCACGCGCCGCGACCGCCTTCAGGAAACTCGCCACGGCCACGCACCCTACTCCGGCCGCGCGGCGGCCGCCCGCATGCGCGAGCCGGCTCGGTCCTATGTGGACTGTGACGGTAACGCGGGCCGGCCCGATGACCTGCCGGCGAGCACCGGGCTGCCTTTCTGTTCGCCGTGTGGGGTGGTACGGCTACTGCCGGCCGCCTCTGCGGGTGGCCCGGCAGGGGCGGGCTGAAAACAAGCCGGCTCGGTACCCGCCGCGGTAGGGCAGGCGGCGGGCGGGCCACCGCCCGCGTAGAGTTCGGCTCCGATGGATCGACACCCGATCGACGTCCCACGATCGCTGCGAGGAGACCGATGCGACCCCGATGGCTCACTGAGACGTACCCGTCCCGGGCGCGCCGCGCTGTCCTGACGCTGGTTCCGGCCGCCATGGCGGTGGTGATCCTCGCCGGCTGTAGCGACTCGGGCATCCCGACCTCCGCCGCACCGCCGGCCTCGCCGGCGTCCCCGGCGCGATCGATGAGCGAGAACAGCCGGAGCGTATGTACGGCGGTGGACAAGGCGATGGCGGACGGCGCGGCGGCGTTCGGCAACGACCTCGGCAACCTGGTCGGGAAGCTGGCCAACAACAACGCCGACGGCGCGCAGCAGCTGCGGGCGGACGCGATGGCGCAGCTCAAAACGATGGTCACCAACCTGAAGACGGCCGCGCAACCGGCCATCGACCCTGCCCTGGTCGCCGCGGCCAAGCAGGTGGCGCGCAACGTCGAGGCGCTCGCCAACGACCCGAAGCTGCTCGCCGGCGTCCGTACCGCCAACGACCTCAGTCCGGTGCTCCAGCGGCTGACCCGGGCGGCCGACCCGCTCACCGGCGTCTGCAACTGAGCCCACCCGCAACCGGCCGCCCCCGCCGGCCCGGTTTGGGGCTGGGCGGGCGGATGGCGTACCCTTGCACCCGGCCACGTTCGTGGGCCAGGCTGGCGCGTGCCCGGTGCCGCGAGGCAGTCCCCCAAGCGTTCGACAGGAGTCAGCGTCCGATGTACGCGATCGTCAAGACCGGCGGCAAGCAGTACCGGGTCGCCGAGGGCGATGTGATCACCGTGGAGAAGCTCGCCGCCGAGCCGGGCGACGGGCTCTCGCTGATCCCGGTGCTGCTGGTCACGGGCGACGAGGGCAGCGTGATGACCGACGCGGCCCAGCTGGCCGGGGCGACGGTGAGCGCGGAGGTGGTCGAGCACCTCAAGGGCCCCAAGATCCGGATCCACAAGTTCAAGAACAAGACCGGTTACCACAAGCGGCAGGGGCACCGGCAGCCGCTGACCAAGATCAAGGTGACCACGATCTCGACGGGGAAGTAAGGGACAGGCAGCGATGGCACACAAGAAGGGCGCCTCCAGCTCTCGCAACGGGCGCGACTCGAACGCACAGCGGCTGGGCGTCAAGCGGTACGGCGGCCAGCTGGTCAGCGCGGGCGAGATCATCGTGCGCCAGCGCGGCACCAAGTTCCACCCGGGTGACCTGGTCGGCCGTGGCGGCGACGACACACTCTTCGCGCTGCGCCGGGGCAACGTTCAGTTCGGCACCCGGCGCGGCCGCAAGGTGGTCAACATCATCCCGGCGGCCGACTGAGCCGTCCGGCAGCCACGCGCGCTCCCGTGACCACGTACGTCGACCGCGTCGTGCTGCATGTCCGCGCCGGCGGCGGCGGCAACGGCTGCGTGTCGATCCTGCGGGAGAAGTTCAGGCCATTCGGCGGGCCGGACGGCGGCAACGGCGGCCACGGCGGCAACGTGTGCCTGGTGGTGGATCCGGGTGTCCGTACCCTGCTCGACTTCCACTTCCGGCCGCATGTGAAGGCGGAGAACGGCCGGGGCGGCCAGGGCGCCAACAAGCACGGTGGCAACGGCGCCGATCTGGAGGTACGGGTACCGGACGGCACGGTCGTCCAGACAACCGGTGGCGAGGTGCTCGCCGACCTGGTCGGCGCCGGTACCACCTTTGTCGTGGCTCGGGGTGGCCGGGGTGGCCGGGGCAACGCCTCGCTGGTCAGTCCGCGCCGCCGGGCGCCCGGCTTCGCGGAGCTGGGTGAGCCGGGCGACCAGCTCGACGTGGTGCTGGAGCTGAAGAGCGTCGCCGATGTCGGTCTGGTCGGCTTCCCCAGTGCTGGTAAGTCCTCGCTGATCTCGGTACTCTCCGCCGCCCGCCCGAAGATCGCTGACTACCCGTTCACCACGCTGGTACCCAACCTCGGCGTGGTCCGGGCCGGGGACGACACCTTCGTCATGGCCGACGTACCCGGTCTGATCCCGGGTGCGGCCAGCGGCAAGGGGTTGGGGTTGGAGTTCCTCCGGCACGTCGAGCGCTGTGCGGTGCTGGTACACGTGGTGGATACGGCGACCCTGGAACCGGGCCGGGACCCGCTCTCGGACATCGACGCGATCGAGCGCGAGCTGACCGCGTACGGCGGCCTCGCCGACCGGCCGCGGCTGGTGGCACTGAACAAGGTGGACGTACCCGACGGGCGGGAGCTGGCGGAGATCGTGCGCCCCGATCTGGCGGCGCGTGGCCTGCCGGTCTACGAGGTGAGCGCGGCGACGCACGAAGGGCTGCGCGAACTGACCTTCGCGATCGGTGAGGCGGTCCGCCGGTACCGCGCCCGGACCCCGGCTCCGGAGGCGACCCGGATCGTGCTCCGGCCGCCGGCGGTGAATGACGAGCACTTCACCATCGAGCCGATCGCCGGCGGCGGGTATCTCGTCCGCGGTCCACGTCCCGAGCGCTGGGTACGCCAGACCAACTTCGACAACGATGAGGCGATCGGCTACCTGGCGGATCGGCTCGCCCGGCTGGGTGTGGAGGAGGCACTGGCCAAGGCGGGTGCACAGCCGGGCAGCCTGGTACGCATCGGCGAGCGCGAGTTCGACTGGCAACCGGCCCACTTCGCCGGGTACGAGTACGTCCCCGGTACCCGTGGCACCGACTACCGGCTGGACCAGGCGCCCGACCGGCCAACCGCGGCGCAGCGGCTGGCCGCCCGCAAGGCCCGCCGCCGACCGGCCGAGCAGGCAG
>JAFMQQ010001043.1 GCA_017354595.1 Micromonosporaceae bacterium | reverse complement strand
AGCAGAGTCAGGCCGCAGACCGCCAGCATGTTGCCGGTCACCCCGGCCGAGCCCGGATTCGCGAGGTACGCCACCGCCTCGGCCACGTCCACCGGCAGCCCGCCCTGGCCCATGCTGTTCATCCGGCGCCCCGCCTCGCGCAGCAGCAGCGGCATCCGCGGTGCCGTCGCGGACTCGATGAAGCCCGGAGTCACCGCGTTGATGGTGACCCCGCGGGCGGCCAGATCCGGCGCGAGCGAGGCGACCAGGCCGGCGACGCCCGCCGCCGAGGTGGCGTAGTTCGTCTGGCCGCGGTTGCCGGCGACACCGATCAGCGAGGCGATGCTGACCATCCGGCCACCCTCCCGTACCACCCCCTCACCGAGCAGCCGGTCATTGATCCGCTCCTGGCTGGAGAGGTTCACCTCCAGTACCGCGTGCCACTGCTGCAGGCTCATCTTGGACAGTGTCCTGTCCCGGGTGACCCCCGCGTTGTGCACCACGATGTCGATCGCACCGTGGCGCGCCTGGAGATGCTCGGCGAGCCGCTCCGGCGCGTCCGGCTCGGCGACATCGAACGGGAAGGCGGTCCCGGCGACCTGGTCCACCACCGCGCCGAGCGCGGCGCCGGTCGACGGCAGGTCGAGGCAGACCACATGGGCGCCATCCCGGGCCAGCACCCGGGCGGTCGCCGCGCCGATGCCCAGCGCCGCGCCGGTCACCAGAGCCACCTTGTGCCGCAACGGCACCTCCCAGTCATCCGGTGCCGCCACCGGCGCCGGACCGATCCGGATCACCTGCCCGGAGACGTACGCCGACTTGGCGGAGAGCAGGAAGCGCATGGTGGACTCGATCGCGTCCTCGGCACCGGGCGCCACGTAGACCAGCTGCGCGGTGCTGCCCCGGCCGACCTCCTTGCCCACCGCCTTGACGAAGCCCTCCAGCGCGCGCTGAGCTGTCGCCTCGCGGGCACTAGTGGCATGTTCCGGCGCGGTACCCAGCAGCACGATCCGACCCGACGGCCGCAGGGTACGGGCGTACGGGTGGAAGAAGTCGTACAGCGCGGAGAGGCGCGTCGAGTCCCCGATCGCGGTGGCGTCGAAGACGAGTGCCGCGTTCGCTGGTGCCGGTGGGTTGCCGGAACGGCCGGCCGGGTCGCCGAGTTCGGCGCCGATCGCCTCGACCAGCTTGCGGACCGGTACCACCAGCCGGCCCTCGCCGCCGACGAGTACCGGCCCGGCGACCAGCGCCTGGCCCGGCCGGTACCGGCGCAGCCGCGGCGGGCTGGGCAGGCCGAGCCCCCTGACAATCACGCGTCCCGGACCAGACGTGGCGAAGCTGCTGTACAGATCCCGGCGCAGACTCACGGCCGCCTCCCCTCGCCCCGTACGCCGTCAGCGTACTTCTGAGTAAGTTATCCGCAAGTGTCCTTTCGGCAGCGGCGGCGATACTTGAGCCGTGGATATCCCGGATGTGCTGGCCACGCGGTACGCCTCGGCGGAGATGGTGGCCCTCTGGTCGCGCGAGGCGAAGATTCGCGAGGAGCGCCGGTTCTGGTTGGCGGTGCTGAAGGCGCA
>JAFMQQ010001042.1 GCA_017354595.1 Micromonosporaceae bacterium | reverse complement strand
GACCGGCAGTCCAATGTGGACATGGCGGCTGAGCGTCCACCACACCACGGCGAGCAGGAAGATGAGCCCGAAGATGAGCGAGATGAAGTCGGTACCGTGGCGTTTCATCGTTCCACCCTCAACGATCCCAGGTCCATCTGGATGGTCAGGTGCAGCGCTCCGCCGCCCGGCCCGTCTGAGCCGTCATCGCTGACCGTGTGCCGCCCCGACTGCGGGCTGGACCAGTTCGTGCCGAGGACCTGGGCGTCGCCGGCCCTGATGGTCACGTCCACGGTCGCATCGACCTTGCTCGGCAACGTCACCCGCACGTCACCGGCGTTGGTCCGCAGCACCACGTTGGTGTCGGGGTGGCCGGTGAAGTCGATCCGGCTCAGGTCGAGGCGTACGTCGCCCAGGCCGTGCCGGTACTCGTGCGCCAGGTCGCTGTACGAGATCGGTGCCCAGGTCACGTCGCCGCTGCCGGGCTGGAGGTTGAGATGCACCGGGGTGGCGGCCAGAGCCAGGGTGAGCAGCAGGCCGGGGAAGATGAGGCCGCGGGCGCGGCCGGCCCAGGCGCCGACGACCAGCCCGATGCCGATCACCGCGAGCGGCACCGCGATGTAGGCGCCGACCGAGATCCGGTGGCCGCCGACCACCCCCATGATGCCGGCGGTCACCAGCGCCAGGGCGAAGAAGACCCAACCCAGGCGGGAGCGCTGCCGGGCGGGGGGTGCGCTCGCCGACGCCGGCTCCATGGTCGGGGTGAAGGTCAGTCCGGGGTACGGGTACCTGCTGCCCATCGCGTACGGTCCGTGCGGCGCGAACGGTGGACGGTACCCGGCCGGCTGCGGTTGTGCCGGCCCGGTGGCTCCGGCCGGTCCGCCCGGTGCGGTTGCTCCGGCCGGTCCGGTCGTGGCGGTGACGGGGACCTGGCCGGCCGGCCCCGGTACCGGTGCGCCCGGCATCGCCCCGCCCGGCATCGCTTCCGGTGGCGCCTGGCCCGGTGGTACCGGTGTGCTGCCCGGCGCGGCATGCCGGGTCCGGCGGGCGATCAGGATGATCGCGACGATGACGATGCCGACCGGGAAGAACGAGGACCGAACGCCGCGGGAGATGACGGAGCCCATGGCGATCACCACGATGGCGGTGATGACGATGACGAGAACGGGTGAGGTGCTGGAGCGGCCGCGGCCGAGCAGCGCCTCGATCGGCGAGGCGGTGTCCCCTTCGGCCGGAATGAACAGCCAGCCGATCACGTAGACGAGCAGTCCGATACCGCCGACCAGAGTGAAGACGGCGAGCAGTACGCGCCACAGGACCGGGTCGGTGTTCGTGGCCCGGCCCAGCGCCCCGCATACCCCGGCGAAGACCCGGCCACTGGTCGGCCGCACCAGGCCGTACCGGCGGCTGGCCCAGCCGGCCGCGGCGGGTGGCGGGTACCCGGGTGGCTGGTATCCGGGCGGTGGGTTGCCGGGTGGCTGGTATCCGGGCGGCGGGTTGCCGGGCGGCTGGTATCCGCCGGGTGGAGGTACGGCGCCGCCGGCCGCAGGGAATGCGCCGCCGGCCAGGCGGGCGTCG
>JAFMQQ010000291.1 GCA_017354595.1 Micromonosporaceae bacterium | reverse complement strand
CTGCAGTCGGCCCTGCTGCGCCAGCTGCAGGATGGCCACCGCACGAAACGGCTGGCCCGCCGAACTGAGACTGAACGCGGTGCCCTCGCGGTTCCGCATCCGCTGCTCCTGATCGGCCATGCCGTAACTGCGCGACAGCACCGTCCGGCCCCGGTGGGACAGCAGCACCACACCGGAGAAGCCGCCCTGCGCGGCCAGCCGTGCCACGTACCGGTCGTAGGCGCCACCGGGCAGGGCGTCCGGCGGAATCTGGTCGGGTGGATTGAGGGTGGTGCCGGCGTGGCTGATCCCGGCGCCCGCCAACGGCACGGCACCCACCACGCCAGCGGCCGCCAACCCACCCCATTTGACCAACCGCCGCCGGTCGACACCACGTACCGAATCCAAGTCCACGATCACGAACCTCCAAAGGCCAAGACGGCGCGCGACCGGGACCGATACCCAAGCCGCGATGTCATCGACCACGGTTCCCGACGCGGTAACCCCGACGCCTCCAGCTGAGGTTCCGATCCCCGGTACCCAAGGCTCAGTCGATGTCGCATCTACGGTGCTTCGACCCAGCCCACTAAGTCGATGAATTCGCGATTGAACCGGCCCGGATCTTGTAGAGACTTCCTTTCTTGGGAAGGACCGACCGATGCCGAAGCAGTACGCTGCCGATGTCCGTCAGCGTGCGGCGCGTCTGGTCGCGGAGCAGCGTGACCAGTACCAGTCCGAGTACGAGGCGATCCGTTCGATCGCCGTGAAGTTGGGCATCACCACGCCGGAGACCCTACGCAAGTGGGTCCGTCAGGCCGAGATCGATTCGGGTCGCCGGGCCGGGGCCACCTCGGAGGAGTCCGCCGAGCTTGCGCAAGCTGCGGGCGGAGAACAAACAACTGCGCCGGGCCAACGGGATATTGAAGACGGCCTCTGCTTTCTTCGCGGCCGAGCTGGACCGGCCTACGCCTCGCTCGTGAGCTTCGTCGCCGTCTACCAGGACCGCTTCGGCGGGTCGAGCCGATCTGCCGTGTGCTTGTACAGCACGGCTGGCAGATCGCGCCGAGCGGTTACTGGGCGGCCAAGGCGCGGGGCCGGTCGGCTCGCGACCGGCGTGACGACCTGGTGAAGATCGGGGATGCGCTGGACAACGCGTTGATGGAATCCACTATCGGCCTGTACAAGACCGAACTGATCAACCGGCGGGCCCATGGCGGACACTGCCCGACGTGGAACTGCACACCGCCCACTGGGTCGACTGATACAACGCACGACGGCTCCACTCGGCCATCGGGCACCTGCCACCCGACGAGTACGAGGCCGCCTACTACAACACCCACGACCAACCCGGCTCCGAGGGCGGAATCCCTTAGAGCTAGCCACAATCAGACCCAACTGCTGGAGTCAACCAGAATCGTCCACTGTGGTCGGACACAACTACAGAAGCCTCCACGAAAGCCGGGGCGTTTACTCAACCCGACGCCGACAACGTGGCCGTCCCAGTCACGTTGGTCCTGTCTGATCTTCGCAGGGGCACGTACAACCCGCGGTTCCGGGCGGCTGGTTCGGCGTCACGCGGCGGCTGACCGCCGGAGCTACGCCGCTGGGTAGGTGAACTCCGTCAGTTCGGGGCCGTGCGGGATGTCGATGCGCGGCTCGCCCGTGCGCAGTGCGCCCAGGATGACCCGGCCGACGTACTCGGCGCTGTGTACGACCATTCCGGGTCGCGGCGCCGGCGTCGTCGCGCCGGGCAAGAACCTTCCGCCGGCGAACTCGGTCGCGGTGATCGACGGCAGCACCAGCGAGACGTCGATGCCGTCGTCCGCGAACTCCTTGCGGGCCACCTCGGTCAGGGTGTTCACCGCCGCCTTGGACGCGGCGTATCCGCCGACTCCGGGCGGAGACATCCGCGTCGTACCCGAACTGACCGTGACAATGCGACCGGCGCGCTGCCGGCGCATCACCGGCAGGACCGCCTGCAGCGCGGTGACCACACTGACCACGTTGAGGTTCAACAGTTGCAGGTACGCGGCCGGGTCGATGTCCTCCAGGCGGTGGTGGAAGCTGGCGCCCGCGTTGACCACGAGACCGTCGACGCGACCATGGCGGTCCACCGCCGCGTCCACGAGCACCCGCTGCTGCTGCGGGTCGGTCACGTCGGTCGGTACCGCCAGCGCTCCGCCCAGTTCGGCGCTCAGTGTAGTTAGGCGCTCGGTGCGCCGAGCGCCGAGGACCGGCAGCGCCCCGGCAGCGTGCAGGAGACGGGCAGTGGCCTCGCCGATGCCGGACGAGCTTCCCGTGACAATGACGACCTTGCCGGCGAGATCAAGAAGGGCAGCCACTCAAGCATTCTGGCACCTTGATCAGATCACCCTGACCGCCGACGCCTTATTTTGCACGTAGGGCTCCGTTCACCACCCGGCTCGGCGGCCTTAATCGGCCAGGTCGTGCCAGAAGTTGACTGTTGACTGCGGCGTGCCATCGGACCTCGCCCGGCGAACGTCGGCGCCGCCGAACTCGCGATCGATGTAATCGGCGAGGTCCAGGCCGTAGTAGATGATGTCGGTCTGCCACATCGACAGAACCGGGTGACCGAAGGTACCCCGGCCCGCGGGCAGGTACCGGTGCCCATAGATCGGCACCATCCGCGGCACGTCGGCAAGCATCCGCCGGGCCGTCTGCAACGCAGCTGCCCGTTCATCTGGCCTGGGTTCCCAGCCATCGTGCCAGAACCCGTTGTGCTCGACATCGAACAGGACTCCCTCGACCGGCCACTCCATGAACCGGCGAAGAGTTGCCGAATCGTCGCTGCGCCAGTCCGGCCACGGTTTCGGGTGCGTGTAGATCACGCCGGGTACGCGTGGTACCGGTCTGGTGTTCACCGGCAGCCCCGCAGCCAGGAACACCCGATGGTCATCAGAGAACTGGAACCCGAACTCGGTCTCGACTCGGTGGATCTCAGCGCCGGTTAGACCGGCCTCGATCGCGCAGACATCCCATCGCCGCAGGCGGCGCATCGCCTCAGCGCCCAGCCGCTGACCGTCCGCATCGTAGTGACCATGGCTTGACTCCACACTCGACAAACCTAGCCCATCACGGCGTTGGGCGGCCCCGCCGCCTCATTCTCATTCCACTGTGGATAGAAGAAGTACTCACTCCCGTGACGCATGCGTGAGGAGGTTCTCGTGACTGGTAAGCAAGCCTCGGGTGTGGTGCCGGGCCGGTTGGAGCTGGTACCGCCAGGGGAACGGCACGGGTTGGGGTGGGAAGGTGGTTGGGGTGGCTAACGCCGGTCCTCGGGTGCGGGTGGGGATCTCTCTGGCGGACTGCCGGCACCACATTCATGTTCTGGGTCCGACCGGTACTGGCAAGACCGTGCTGTTGCAGAACGTGGTTCTTGACGACGTGGTTTGTGGGCGTGGGGTGGCCGCGTTCGACCCCGCGAAGGGTGATCTGGTCCGGGACCTGCTCGGCGTGTTGCCGGCCGAGGCCGGGGATCGGCTGGTGCTGGTTGACCCGGATGAGACCGCGGCGCCGCCGGCGGTCAACCTGCTGGATCCGGCTACGCACGGCGGCAGCCCGCATGATGTGGCCGCGCATCTGACGGCGGTGATGGCCCGGGTGTGGTCGCGGTGGTGGGGGGATCGGATGACCGAGTACGCCTACCACGGTCTGCTGACCCTGGCGCATCTGCCCGGCTCCACCCTCGCCCAGCTGCCGCGGCTGCTGTCGGATGCTCGGTGGCGGGCTGGTCGGGTGCGGGCGGTCATCGACCATCTTGGTGGGTGGGAGGCGGCCACCCTGGAGGAGTTCTGGGATGGCTTCGATGCCCTGCCCGCTGGGCAGCGCGGTGCGCTGGTGGCGCCGCTGCTGTCCCGGCTGCGTCTGGTGTTGGCGCATCCGCTGGCGGCGGCGCTGTTCGGGGTACCCGCCTCGACGTTCCGGTTCGCCGACATTCTCGACGGCGGGATCCTGCTGGCCCGGCTGCCGAAGGGGATCCTGGGCGAGGACGGGACTCGGCTGGTGGGGTCGCTGTTGGTGGCCGGGCTGTGGCAGGCCACCACCGCCCGCGCCCGCCTGCCGGAGAACCAGCGGCTGGACGCCACGGTGGTTCTGGACGAGGCGCACAACTTTCTGCATCTGCCGATCGGGATCGACGATGCGCTGGCGGAGGCGCGGGGTCTGCATACCTCGTGGGTTTTGGCGCACCAGTACCGTGGCCAGCTCACGCGGGAGATGGCCGACGCGATCGACGCCAATGCCCGCAACAAGGTGTACTTCGCGCTCGCGCCGAAGGATGCCGCCGACCAGGCGCACCATGTGCAGCCGTGGCTGGACGCGGGGGATCTGATGCGGCTGGGCGGATTCGAGGTGGTGCTGCGCCCGGTGTCGGGTGGTCGGGTGGTACGGCCGGTCACCGCGGACACCCTGCCGCCACCGACTCCGGTCGCTGGTCGTGCCGAGCAGTTGCGCGCCGCGGCCCGCCGCCGTACTGGCCTGCCGATCGCGCGGCGGCGGGACCTGCTCGGTGACGCCGCCACTACCCCGCCACCCGGGCCGGAACCGCGGGACGCTTCTGCCGTGCCGGTTCCTGGTGGGCGAGCGCCGAGCAACTTCGACCGCGACGACGCTGGCCGGGTTGGTTGGGACGAGGTCGACCTCGGTCTGGCCGACGCGACCAGCGACCCGGCGTAGATGCTCCTGGGTCGCTGCCCGGGACTGGCGGGGTCGGAGTGAAGTGTCGATGTCGCCGACCTCGATCCAAACAAAAGCAGCCGAGTCGAGTCCGAGAAATATCAGCCAGAAACGCGCCGGTCGAATTGCGGTCCCGGTTCGCGGTAGGCGGTTTCCTATAATGCGACTGTGCAGGCCATCGCGGTCCGGCGGAAATGCTATCGTGTGCGGTATGCGGCAGTTTCACGCGGTGTTGTCCCGGTCCGACGAAGGTGGTTGGAGGGTGACCGTACCGGATATCGGCGAGGTGGAATTGGAG
>JAFMQQ010000290.1 GCA_017354595.1 Micromonosporaceae bacterium | reverse complement strand
GGCTGACCCAGCAGGGCCGGGTCGAGTACGCGATCAGCGGCGGGCCGGACGGATCCGGCGGTCGGATCTTCGCCGACTCCATCGACAATTCGGCCGGCGTCGACTGCTCCGACCACGAGGTGAACATCAAGATCCTGCTGCGCGGTGCGGAGCTGGCCCGGCCGGAGCGCGACGCGCTGCTCGCCGAGATGACCGACGAGGTCGCCGGGCTGGTGCTGCGCGACAACTACGACCAGGCCACCGCGCTGGGCAATGCGCGGGTACAGGCGCCGTCGATGCTTCCGGTACACCGCCGGATGATCGGTGACCTGGAGCAGGACGGCCGGCTGGACCGCACGCTGGAGGCGGTACCCGGCGATGATGAGCTGGCCCAGCGGTTCGCCGCCGGCAAGGGACTCTGCTCGCCGGAGTTCGCGGTCCTGCTCAGTTACGTGAAGATCGCACTCGAGCACGAGATCAGCGATTCGCCGCTGCCGGAGGAGGCGTGGACCCGGCGGGTGCTGCTGGATTACTTCCCGACCCCGCTGCGGGAGCGGTACGCGGATCTGATGCAGCAGCACCCGCTGCACCGGGAGATCGTCGCGACCAAGCTGGTGAACGAGGTCGTCAACCGGGGCGGACTCTCCTTTGTGTACAGAGCGGTGGAGGAGACCGGCGCGACGGCCGCGGATGTGCTGCGGGCGTACGTGATCGTCCGCGAGGTGTACGGCCTGCGCGAGCTGTGGCAGGCGGTGCAGCGGCTGGACAACCGGGTACCGGTGGCCGCCCAGACCGCCGTGTACCTGGCCGTGCGCCGGCTGCTGGACCGGGCGGTACGGTGGCTGGTGACCAACCGCCGGGCGCCGCTGGACGTTTCGGGGGAGATCGCCCGCCTCGGGCCCGGCATCGCGGCGCTGCTGCCGTCGCTGGCGACCCTGTTCCGTGGCCGGGAGCGTGAGTCGCTGCGGTCCAATGTGGACAGACTGGTGGGGATGGGCATCCCGCGGGATGTGGCGGACTGGGCGACCCGGATCGAGTACGGCTTCGGGCTGCTGGACATCGGCTCGCTCGCCGATACGACGCGGCGCGGGCTGACCGAGGTGGCCGAGGTCTACTTCGTCCTCTCCGAGCGCTTCCGGGTGGACGATCTGCTGTCGCGCATCTCCGAGCTGCCGCGCACCGACCGGTGGCAGACACTGGCCCGGATGGCGCTGCGTTACGACCTGTACGCGGCGCTGGCCGGGCTGACCGCCGAGGTGCTGAGCACGGATGCCGTGGACGGTCCCGAGCAGCGGGTGGCGGTGTGGGAACAGGCGAACGCGACGGTGGCGGCCCGCGCCCGGCGCTCGATCGACGAGCTCGGCGAGGCTCCGGCCGACCTGTCCGCACTCTCCGTGCTACTGCGCCACATCCGTACCCTGGTCCGCACGGCCGGTTCCTGAGCCGGCTCAGGCGGCGGCGAGGCCGAGTGCCTCGGCGGCGGCGCAGCCATTGGCGCGGCTGGCGCCGTAGGTGGTGACGAAGGCCCGTACCCCCGCCGGCCGCCACGCCGACGGCCAGCCCATCTCCACCGCGACCACCGGGTGCGTGGCCGCCAGCTCCTCCACCAGCGCCGCGGCGGCGTGCAACGGCCGGCCCACCAGTACCACCGGCCGGTCCGCCGCCTCCGCCCGTACCACCGCCGCGCCGGCCGCACCCGCGGTGATCGGTACCCGCAACTGCGGTACACCGGTGGCCAGGTGCGGGCCCAGCCCCCACGGCACCCGGCCGGCCGCGATCGACGGCTCCGAGTCCAGATGCACCACCAGTGGCATCCCGCCGGACACCGGGCCGGACAGCGCCGCCAGCGAGCCGTCCACCCGGATCGCCCGCCGCGCCGCCTCGTAGCCCAGGCTCTCGAAGCCCGGACTGGCAGCGGCCACCCGCGGTTCCGGTGGCGCCTGGCGGGTCCAGGTCGCCAGCGCGTCCACCCGCGCCGCCGCGTCCTCCAGCCGCGCCACCGGCAGCCGCCCGTCCCGTACCGCGCCGGCGACCTCGGCCACCGTCGCCTCGACCAGCTGCTCGTCGATCCGCGAGCCGAGGCAGAGCAGGTCGTTGCCGGCGCGCAGCGCGGCCACCGCCGCCAGCGGTACCCCACCGACCCGGCCCGCACAGCCCTGCATCTCCAGCGCGTCGGTGACCAGTACCCCGGTGAAACCCAGTTCGCCGCGCAACAGGTCGACCAGCACCCGGTTGCTGAACGTCGCCGGCAGCTCGCCGGTGAGTGCCGGTACCCGGATGTGTGCGGTCATCACCGCCCGGGTGCCCGCCTTCACCGCCGCCACGAACGGCACCAGGTCCCGCTCCCGCAGCACCTCCACCGGTACGTCCACAGTGGGCAGTTCCAGGTGCGAGTCGGTGTGGGTGGCGCCATGCCCCGGGAAGTGCTTGGCGCACGCGGCGACCTGGGCCGACTGCAGCCCGGCCACGGCCGCGGCGCCCTGCTCGGCGACCCGCCCCGGGTCGGCGCCGAACGAGCGGGTACCGATGGTCGGGTTGTCGTCGACGGTGTTCACGTCCAGGCTCGGGGCCAGGTCGAGGCTGAAACCGGCCGCGGCGAGGTCGGCTCCGATGGCCTGGTAGATGCGCTCGGTCAGCGCCACGTCGTCGACCGCGCCGAGCGCGGCGTTACCCGGGTACGGGCTGCCGGTCGTGTGCGCCAGGCGGGTGACATCCCCGCCCTCCTCGTCGGTGGCGACCAGGATCTCCGGTCGGGCTTCGCGCAGCACGGCGGTCAGCCCGCGCAGTTGCTCCGGATCCGCGATGTTGTACCCGAAGATTACATACCCCGCCACACCCTCGCCCGCCAGCCGCAGCGCCCAATCCGGCGCGGTATGGCCGGGAAACGCCGGCAGCATGGTACGCAGAACCAACCGTCGCAGCCCAGGATCGATCGCCACTACGGTGTCCCCTCCGCCGGTGTCAACGGCTTGACCTTAGGCTAACGGTGTTCGTACACAAGAGCTTTAGGAAAGTTTCCTAAATGATAAAGGTACAGCGCCCATGAGCTCAACCCGCCTACCGGGTACCCCTCGGCTGTTGCGCGCCATCAACGATCGCGCGGCGCTGGAACTGTTGCTGGCCAACGGGCCGCTGACCCGGGCCCGGCTGGGCGAGCTGACCGGTCTGTCCAAGGTGACCGCATCCCAGTTGGTGGAACGGTTGGAGGAGCGCGGGCTGGTCGCCCGGGTCGGCGAGCTGGCCGGCGGGCGCGGGCCCAACGCCCAGCTGTACGCCGTCGTGCCGGCCAGCGCGTACGTGGTCGGCGTGGATGTGGGGCCGGAGAAGGTGGTCGCCGCCTGCGCCGACATCACCGGCGAGGTGGCCGGCCGGGTGGAGGAGTCCACACAGGACACTGACGACCCGGTGGGCGTGGTACACAACGCGGTGATCGAGGCTGCGCGCAGCGCGAAGGCGCCGATGCAGCGGGTACGCCGCGTGGTGCTGGGTACCCCCGGACTTGTGGACCCGGCGACCGGCGACCTCTCCTTCGCCTACGACCTGCCCAAGTGGCAGCGCGGTCTGCTGCCCAAGCTGCGCGAGGACCTCAAGCGCCCGGTCAGCTTCGAGAACGACGTGAACCTCGCCGCCGTCGCCGAGGCCGACGCCGGGGCGGCCCGCGGCGTGGACGACTTCCTGCTGCTGTGGCTTGGCCGCGGCGTCGGCATGGCGGTGACGCTCGGCGGCCGGCTGCACCGCGGGGTCAGCGGCGCCGCCGGCGAGATCGGGTACGCGCCGGTGCACGGAGCGTCGGTACCGCGGGACTTCGCCCGCCGGTCCAAGGGCGGCTTCCGCGAGCTGGCTCAGGGCGACGCGGTACGGGCGGTCGCCCGCGAGCACGGGTTCCGGGCGGGCACCGTCCAGGACGCGGTACGCGCTGCGGTGGCCGCCGGTACCGCCGGCGACCCGGTCCTGGATGAGCTGGCCCACCGGCTGGCGCTCGGGCTCGCCGCCGCCTGCGTCGTACTCGACCCGTCGCTGGTCGTGCTCGCCGGCGAGGTCGGGCTGGCCGGCGGCGCCACCCTGGCGCAGCGGGTGGAGCACGAGGTCGCGGTGATCGCACCGGTATCGCCGCGGGTGGTGGTATCCGAAGGCCCGGACCAGCCGGTCCTGTCCGGAGCGCTGCGTACCGCGCTGGACGCGACGCGCGACGAGGTCTTCGGCTCAACCATGTCCGACGACCCGGTGGGCGGCTGAGATGGCCGATCCGGACCTGGTGGTCGAGGCCGAGCAGGTCACGGTGCGGCGAGGCAGCAAGGACCTGCTGCACAGCGTCGACTGGCGGGTGGAGCTGGACGAGCGGTGGGTGGTGCTGGGTCCGAACGGCGCCGGCAAGACCACCCTGCTCAACCTGGCCGCCGCGCGGCTGCACCCGACCTCCGGGACGGTACACGTGCTCGGTGAGCGGCTCGGCCGGGTCGACATCTTCGAACTGCGTACCCGGATCGGGTTCTCCTCGACCGCCGTACACGACCGGATCCCGCACGAGGAGCGGGTGCTGGACGTGGTGGTGACCGCGGCCTGGTCGGTGCTCGGCAGGTTCCGGGAACGGTACGAGAGGCCGGATGTCGAGCGCGGGCAGGCGCTGCTGGCCGCGCTGGGCGCCGGCCAGCTCGCCGACCGGTGGTACGGCACCCTGTCGGAGGGGGAGCGCAAGCGGGTGCAGATCGCCCGGGCGCTGATGACCGACCCGGAGCTGCTGCTGCTCGACGAGCCCGCGGCCGGGCTGGATCTGGGCGGCCGGGAGGATCTGGTACGCCGGCTGGCGGTACTCGCCGCCGACCCGGACGCACCGGCGATGGTGCTCGTCACCCACCACGTCGAGGAGATCCCGCCGGGGTTCTCGCACGCGCTGCTGCTGCGCGACGGCGGCGTGGTCGCCCAGGGGCTGCTGGATGCCACCATCACCGCGGAGAACCTGAGCAAGACCTTCGACCTGCCGCTGGCACTGGACTATGTGG
>JAFMQQ010000289.1 GCA_017354595.1 Micromonosporaceae bacterium | reverse complement strand
GCCCGGCCACCGTCTTCCCGCAGGCCGTCGGGTTGGCCAGCACCTGGAACCCGGCACTGGTGCGCCGGGTCGGCGAGGCCGTCGGCGAGGAGGCGCGCGGATTCCACCACAAGGACCCGGATCGCGCCGGACTGAACGTATGGGCGCCGGTCGTCAACCAGCTGCGCGACCCGCGGTGGGGCCGCAACGAGGAGGGGTACGCGGAGGATCCGTTGCTCACCGCGACGCTCGCCACCGCGTACGCGCAGGGGCTGCGTGGCTCGCATCCGGTCTACCTGAGGACCGCGCCGACACTGAAGCACTTCCTCGGCTACAACAACGAGACCAGACGCGACACCACATCGAGCAACCTGCCGCCCCGGGTGTTGCACGAGTACGAGCTGCCCGCGTTCCGGGCCCCTCTCCAGGCGGGCGCAGCGGTGGCCGTGATGGCCTCGTACAACCTCGTCAACGGCCGGCCGGCGCACCTGTCCAACCTGATCCGGGACGCGCTGCGCGCCTGGACCGCAGACGAGGTGGTGGTGGTCAGCGACGCGTACGCACCGTCCAATGTGGCCGCGACACAGCACTATTACGCCGACCACACCGCGAGCCATGCGGCACTCGTCAAGGCGGGTCTGGACAGCTTCACCGACAACGACGAGCGCTCGCAGGTCACCATCGACCGGCTCACCGAAGCGCTGCGCCTCGGCCTGCTCGATGAGTCCGATGTGGACGGTGCGGTACGGAGGCTGCTGGCGATCCGCTTCCGGCTCGGCGAGTTCGACGACCCGGCCGGCAACCCGTTCGCCGCGATCACCGAGGAGGTGGTGAACTGCCCGGCACACCAGGAGATCGCGGCCCAGGCGGCGCGCGAGGCGATGGTGCTGCTGAAGAACGACGGTCTTCTCCCGGCGCGACCCGCCAGCGTCGCGGTCATCGGCCCGCTTGCCGATACGCTCTATGAGGACTGGTACAGCGGCACACTCCCCTATGTGAACACCGCTGCGAGCGGTCTGGCCGGCCGGCTTGGCGACTCAGCTGTACGGCGCGCCGAGGGGAACAGCCGGATCGTGCTGCGCGTCGCGGACGGGGCAGCGCTTGCCGGGCGGTACCTGTCGATGAGCGATGCCGCCCACGGCGCCCCGGTCGGCGCCCAGACCGATACCCCCGGGCCAGCCGCTTGGATCGACCTCGACGAATGGGGCGAGGGGGTTGTGGCGCTGCGCGCCTACGCGAACGGTCGGTACCTCACGGTGGACACGACCGGCGATCTGGTGAACGAGGCACCCCGTCCTGGCGGCTGGGTGGTGCGCGAGACATTCCAGTTCCTGCCACGCGGCGCCGAACAGACCGTCATCAAGCACCCCGCGACCGGGCGCTACCTGATGGTCGGCCTCGACGGCGTCGCCCGGGCGGTGGCAGAGTCCACGACGGCGGCCAGCGGCTTCATCGTGGAACCGGTGTGCGACGGCGTCGCGGCAGCGGTGACGGCGGCCAGCGAAGCCGATCTCGCCGTGGTGGTGCTCGGCAACCACCCGCTGATCAATGGCAGGGAGACCGAGGACCGGGTGGACCTCCAGCTGCCGCCGGCCCAGGACCGGTTGCTGCGCGCCGTGTGCGCCGCGAACCCGCGTACGGTGCTGGTCCTGAACAGCAGCTATCCGTACGCGATCGGGTGGGCCGCGCAACACGTGCCCGCCATCCTCTGGTCCGCCCATGGTGGCCAGGAGTTCGGCCGGGCGCTGGCCGAAGTGCTGCTCGGCGACGCGGCGCCTGCCGGACGGCTCACCCAGACCTGGTACCGATCCGCGGCGGAGCTGCCCGATCTGCTCGACTACGACATCATCGCCAGCGACGCGACCTACCTCTACTACCGGGGTACGCCCCTGTATCCCTTCGGCCACGGCCTGACCTACTCCGAAGTCGAGTACGCCGACCTGAGCCTGTCCGACCCGCATTGCGACGCCCAGGGCGAGATCACGGTAAGCGTCCGCGTGACCAACACCGGCAACCTGGCCACCGACGAGGTGGTGCAGCTGTACACCCGGCAACGCCGCTCGCGCGTCAAACAGCCGCTCCGCCAGCTGCGCGGCTTCCAGCGGATATCCCTCCATGCCGGCGCGAGCAAGACCGTCCACTTCAGACTGAAGGCGGCGGACCTCGCGTTCTGGGACGTCACGCGCGGCAGGTTGGTGGTCGAAGACGCGACACACGCGGTCATGGTCGGGCGCTCCAGTGTGGACATCCGTTGTGCCGCCATTCTCGCGGTGACCGGTGAGACCATCCCGCCACGCCATCCCGGCCGGCTCTACGCCATCGACTTCGATGACTACGCCGGCATCCGGCTGGTGGACGCCGATCCGGTCACCGGCGACGCGGTGTGCGCCATCGAGCCCGGCGCATGGATCTGCTTCGCGGGCGTGAACCTTGACGGCTGCATGGTCGGTACCGCGGAACTGTCCCGCACCGGTACCGGACCGGCCGGCGTAACGCTGCGCCTGGACGACCCGCTCGACGGTCCGGTCATCGGCACCATCGAGGTCAGCTGCACCGGGGGGCGGTACCGCTGGGAGACCGGAACCACGCAACTGGTCGACGCCGATGGCGTGCGCGACCTGTTCGCGGTCTTCGCGGCGACCGGGGTCAACCTCCGATCGCTGAGCCTGCAGGCGGCCCACGACGCTGGCACGCGCTGAGTACATCCGGATGCGGTGCACCAGGCGGGGCCGGCCGCTGTACAGCCAGCCACGTGCACAAGAGAGGCCATGTCCGTCGATGGGACATGGCCTGTGGGATGGTGGGCGCTACTGGGATTGAACCAGTGACCTCTTCCGTGTCAGGGAAGCGCTCTCCCGCTGAGCTAAGCGCCCGAACGATGTTGCTGAGGTGGAGACGGGATTTGAACCCGTGTACACGGCTTTGCAGGCCGTTGCCTCGCCTCTCGGCCACTCCACCGAGATCTCGCCACCGGCGGCCTCCGAGCGGACGACGGGACTCGAACCCGCGACCCTCACCTTGGCAAGGTGATGCGCTACCAACTGCGCTACGTCCGCAACAGGTACTGACACGACGGATGTGAACTCTAGCCCAGCCACGCTACACGTGCCAAACCAGTTCCACCCGCGACTGCTGACCCGGTCCCCCGATTCAGCCGCCGTCATCCTACCGCGCCACACCCGCGTACCGGGGTACCGGGTTGGTTCCCCGCGCGCTCGGCACCCGCGTCGCCTACCGCAGGGCGGCTGGGGCAGGCGTAGGTCATAGCTGGCCCGCGACCCGGGCCCCCGGCTCCAGCGCGTTGGCCACCCGGTGGGCCAGCAGGGCCGACTCGTACCCGACCTGACCGAGGTCGCAGCCGGCCGTCCCGAGCACCGCGAGCTGTGCCCGGTCACCGACCGACATCACCAGCAGTACGCCGTAGTCCATGTCCACCACGGTCTGCCGTACCCGGCCGGTGGTGAGTACCTTCGCGGCACCAACAGTCAGACTCGCCAGCCCGCTCGTGATCGCGGAGAGCTGGTCGGAGCGGTCGCTGGGCAGACCTTCCGAGGCGGCGAGAGTGAGCCCGTCGACCGAGACCGCGAGCGCGTGGACGACTTCGGGCAGCCGCCGGGCGAACGAGGTCAACAGCCAGTCGAGGTTGCCATCGGCCGGTTCCCGTTGGTGGTCTGTCCCGACGCTCATCTTGCACCGTCCTCTCTCTCTTGATCGGAAGCCTGGCTTCCGGGCTCTGGCGTGCCCTCCCCGGGCGCGCTCTGGCGTGCCTTCCTGGCGCGTGCCGGAGGTTTGTCGGAGGTGTTGCGCTGCGCGGGTACCCGTACGCCGGCGGTGCCGCCGGTCCCGGGTTCGGGGATGGCGTTGACCTCCGCCGGCGTCCCGGCCGCGGCCAGCGGCACGGCATCCGGCGAGCCAGCTCCCATAGGTGGTACGGCCGGCGCAGGCCTACGGTCGCCCCGGGCCAGACCCTGACCGAGGCCGGAGAGCCGGGCGCGCACCAGCTCCGGGTCGGGCGTGGTCGCCCCGTCGACCCTGGCGTCCGGCTCGCCGTGTGGTACCGGCGCGGGTATGGAACCCGGCAGCAGCAGGCCGCCAGGGCGCCGTCGAGGAAGTGGGCTGCCCGCCGGCGCCGGTAGCGGGTCGGGTGCTGGTCGCTGCGGGGGTGCCTCGATCGCCACCGGGTCGGGGTGCAGCACCGACGCGGTGTGCACCGTCAACGCCGGTACCGGCGCCAGGATCGCGGCCGGCATCCCGACCAGGGCGACGGTACCGCCGGCCTGGGTGCTGCGCAGCTCCACGCTGATGTGGTGGCGTGCGGCGAGCCGGCCGACCACGAGCAGACCCATGGTGCCGGCGAGCTCGGCGGTGAGTACCGTCGGATGGCGCAACCGCTGGTTGAGCTGACCGACCTGATCGGCGGGCATACCGATGCCGTCGTCGAAGACCGAGATGGTCACTACGTCGACGGAGCGGCGGGCGGTGACCCGCACCCGGCTGCTCGGCGGCGAGAACGCGGTGGCGTTCTCCATCAGCTCTGCGAGCAGGTGGATCATGTCCCGGGCGGCGTGCGCGGCGACGCCGACCTCGGCCACGTCCACCGGGTCGACCCGGTCATAATCCTCGATCTCCGCGGCCGCCGCGCGGATCAGGTCGACCAGCGGTACCGCCCGCAGCACCCGGCGCCCCGGCTCGCCACCGGCGAGCACGAGGAGGTTCTCCTCGTTGCGCCGCATCCGGGCGGCCAGGTGGTCGAGCTGGAAGAGCCGGTGCAGGATCCGGGGGTCGGTCTCGGAGCGCTCGAACTGGTCGATGAGTCGGAGCTGGCGCTGGATGAGCGTCTGGCCGCGCCGGGACAGTGCCACGAACAGTGCCGCCACGTCCAGCCGCAGCGCGGCCTGGTCGGCGGCGAGTCGAAGAGCCTGTCGGTGTACCGCGCTGAGTGCGGAGCTGACCGCGCCGATCTCATCGGGAGCGTCGCGATCCCGGCGCGACCCGCGTGCGT